>JAEWYJ010000344.1 GCA_023395695.1 Bacillota bacterium
ACGTTGCATACTACGGCCAAACGGTCGGCTGGCCCAAATTTACGCTGGTGCCGGACAGCATGTTTCCCGCCGCTTTTGCTGAAAAGGGAATATTTGCGGGCAGCGTTACTTCAGCGCCGGTTGCGGAGCAGATTTTATCGCTCAAAGCGGGCACAGCCACCAATACAGTCGCTTCGGAATGCGAAATTCTGCTTGATCAAAAGCATTTTAAAGCGCTGGAGCCTCTTGCCGACCATACTGTTACCGTTACACGGCAGGGGGATTATACCCGGCTGCATGCCGTCGGCCTGTCGGCGCACGCCTCAATTCCGGAGCAGTCGCTCAATGCCATTGGCCTGGCCTTTGATGCGTTGCTGCGCGGCGGCGTTCTTTGCGGGCAGGAGCGCGCGCTTGTCGCCTTCTGGCGGGACACACTTTTGGACGTCACCGGCAAAACGCTGGGCATTGCGCTGGATACCGGCGAATACGGGCGGCTGACCATCATCGGGGGGCTGGCCGCCCGCACCGAAGACGGGCAGTTTGTGTTCGGCTTTAACTGCCGTTACCCCGCCAGAGACAGCTGCAGGCGCATTGAGCCGCTAATGCGTGCCGCCTGTGCCGCACACGGCCTTGAGCTGACGGTGGAGGAAGGCGTTGACGGATTTTGTATGCCGTCCGACCACCCTGTGGTAGCCGCTATGACCGCCGTTGCCAACGGCCTGACCGGCGAGCAGCGCGCGCCGTTTTTAATGAAGGGTGCCACCTATTGCCGCGTCATTCCCAACGCTATTCCTTTTGGCCCGGAGATGGACAACAGCGCGCCGTGCTTCCCGGCAGGGCACGGCGGCATTCACCAGCCCGACGAAGCCTTTTCCATCAAAGAAATGCTCAACGCGACTAAAATTTATGTTGCAGCGCTGCTTGAGCTGGACGCTATGCTGCAAGTGCATGGCACAGCCTGAAATATGTGTTATAACCTCATAATTCGGGGATAAATTCCATTTTAGCGAAAATATTTTAAGCGCAAGGGCAACAGTGCAACAAGATGCAAAACAGGCTGTAAAGACAGTGCTTTTTCCTGAATCGTTTGATTATATTAAAATTTAAGGAACCTCTTATTAATTTAATCTTCAGCCTGTCTGCATCAAAAAACATGCAAAATAAGTGCGGCAGCAAAACGACGTTGATTAGGGTGTTTCTTAAAAGTCAAAAACGACGGGGAATTTGCTTAAAAAGCATAAGCGCAAGAAGGAAAACGCAGAAGCGCCGAATGTTTCTTAGGTATTTTTGACACGGTGGCTATTTTTCAGTAGAAGCACCCCATGTCGGCAACTTGTAAAAATTCGCCTGATTTTAAACGTTGCTTGTAATGGCTGCATAGCAAAACGCCCCAATTGCAGGCGGTATAATATACTGCCTGCAATTGGGGCGTCGTTCATTACCGATTAAAATTTTTATTTACTCCTGTGCAATTGCCATCATGCGGTCAAATTTATTTGCTTTTTTCTGTGCGGCCTCCAACTCTGCCTGCAGCTTTTGGCGTTCCTTTTTTTCAGCCTCGTACAGCACCTTATAGTCAGGCTGCGTTCCTGCGGCCAACCCGTTAAGTCCCGCCGCCGCAATCAATAACGGGTAATCTCTGTAGCAATAATTGCGGTCACACGGGCCGGTCACACCCGCACAGGTGCCCTTGTCGCCAAGATACTGCCACATGCCGTAGTCGCTGCGGCCAATCTGGCTTTGCATCAGGCTTTCACTGCCGCGGTAGTCGGCAATCCACAGGTCGTAGGCAGCAAGCCGCGCGCGGTCAAGATATTGAATTGCAAAAGCAGTATAGGTGTACCATACCGCATAATAACCCAGCCGCTTAACCTCGTCAAGAAACGCAATGACGGTGTCAGTCAGGCCGCTTTTGCCCTGCTGGGTTAAACAGGGCAGCGCAGTTTCTTCCACGTCAAATGCTATCGGCAGGTTAATCATGCCGGGGTAACGTTTGGCAATCTCAACGCACTCAGCCGCCGCTATTTTCGCCGCCGCAGGCGTCTTGGTGTAGGTGTAGACGTACAGCCCCACATCCAGACCGGCGGAACGCGCGCCCCGGATGCTCGACGTCAGGCTTTGGTCCAGTGCATTATTTGCGGCAATGGGCCCCTCGTATCCGGCCCAGCCAATACGGATCATGACGCCTGCAATACCGGCGGCCTTAACCGCCTTCCAATTGATGGCCCCGCGCCGCACATTGTGTTCGGATATATCGATTATTTCAAGCATGTTCAATCCCCCGTGCGTTCAATGTCAGGCATTGTGCTGTCCAGCAGCTTATCAAGCTGCATTTTAGCGTATGCCGCCATTACGTCAAACGTGCTTTGCACAAGGCGCTCAATAAATGGCGGCGTTATAACGGCGCGCAGCGGTGCAGGCAGAATACCATACAGCGTATCACAGACCCACTGGAACTTTATCGCGCCGCTACGCTCACTGCCGTATACCTTCTCGGCTTGTGTAATCATGTAGCCAATAGCGCTTTGCAGCCGGGCGCTGGCACGATAATACGCCAGCCCCAGCCCCAACAGCAATAGCGCCAGCCATTTTGCCGTTTCAATCAGGTTAATTGCCCCAAAAGCACTGTGCATTACGTACCCTCCTTCGTTTTATTTTTAAGAACTTCAAGCGCTCTGGTGATAACCGGAGGAACCGGCACGCCCATAAGCCCAAGGTTTTCAAAAATGCTGACCGTTTCGTTGGTGACAAGGGCCGCGACAACGGCGTCTCTGATGTAATTTGCGCCGATCAGCAAATCCAACCGGCAGGCAATGTAAACGAGCGTCAGCATGCCGCCTTTGCGGAATATTCCCCGAAGCCCGGCGGCGGAGGACAACGCGCCGCCCTCGGTCTTATTGCTTTTGCCAAACACCGCCGCAACAATAATTCCGGTGACGTAGTCGGCTGCCATAAAGCCGGCAAGAGTCTGGAGGGCGGTGTCCCATCCGCCAAGCAATGCAGCCAGAGTAGCCCCAACCACCCCCGCGGCGGCATTGACCGCCATTTTTGTGTTATCCATACTTTTTTCCTTTCGTTTTTTATTCTGCAAGATATTGTCTTTTGGCAGCCGCAGACACTTCAGTCATCCCACACGCCCGATTCAAACACCCGCCAAGCCAGCGCCAGCGCGTCGAGCTGCGCAAAGGTCAGCGCTTCACCCTCCAGCTGCTCCCAGCTCAACGGCTCGTACACAGCGCCCCCCGACAGGATAAACGAAGCCCCCGCCACCACCGTGGCAGGGGCTATCGCCGCCGACAGAAACCTAATCGACATAGAGCATCAGCCGCTCCTTTCGGAGCTCGGGTGGCACCGTGACCGAAAGCTCCAGCTGATACACAGCCTTTTCGGCGGGGGCGATCAGCGCGCGGACTGTCCTGCCGTTCACCTCGCAGTCGCCGCCGTCCACCGGTACGCCGTTTTGCTGCAATTCCCAGGACGCCGCGGTGACAACCACCGTGTCGTTCTGGCGGCGCGGGATAATTTCGAACTCCAAATAGCGCTGCTCGCCGTGCATAAATCGAATGCTGTTCATGCTTTACACCTCCAGTGCCGCACAAAGTGAATGGCAAAGTCCGCGTGGCGCAGCGTCACCTCCAGCGGCGGTTGCGCCGCCGGGCGCACCGAGACGCGCGGCGGCAGCAGCACGGCTGTTTTTTCCTCCGGCCGCGCCGCGAGAAGCTTCAGCGCCTCCGGCTGCAGCGCCAACCGGCAGATGCCCGCGCAGAGATACAGCACGCCGCGGTATTCGGTGCTGTTGCCCGCCCCGTTGGTCGCCGTCAGCGTCACAACATACTGCCCGTCGGCAAGGTCGGGCGGCAGGGTCGCCCGCCACCCGTCCCCCGCGGGGGTCAGCACCAGCGCATGCCCGTCGGCGCTGCCGGTTACCGCCGTAATCACGACAGGCTCACCGACAAAATGTAGGTCTGCCCGGCGTCCACCGGGTTGGGCGTCAGCGTCACGCTGACAAACTCCGGCGGCACGGTATCCACCGTCACGGTGCGGGTCACGCTCGTGGTTTTGCCCGCTGAATCGGTCGCTGTAATCACCACTGTGTTGCTGCCCTCGGCATAGGTGACCGACCTGCTGAAATTGCCGTCGCCGTCCACCGTCACCGCGCCCACGCTGCTGCCGTTAACCTTGACGGTAAGCGTCACGGGGCTGCTGGTCGCGTCGCTCGTCGTGCCGGACACCGTGCCTGCGGTCTGATTGGTAATCAGACCGTCCGCGGGCGTCGTGATGTTGAGCACCGGCGCCACCGTGTCAACCGTAAAGCTGCGCGAGGCCGTCGCGGACACGTTGCCGTCGTTGTCGGTCACCGCCACGGTGAGCGCGTGCGCCCCGTCGGCAAGCGCCGTCTGCGGTGTGTAGCTGATATTATAGCCTCCCGTGACCGGGGTGCAGGTCATGCCGGGGGCGTTATAGGCCACCGGCGCGCCGTCGAGCTTGAACGCCAGTGTGGAAATCTTTACGCCGCTGTCCGCGTCGCGCAGCTGCGCCGTGATGGCCGGCATATTGGTGGTCAGATAGGCCGACGCGCCGGGCGAGACGATGCTCACCGTCGGCTTGACCTTCTCTTTGACAACGAGGCGCAGGCTCGTGCCGATCTGTGTATCCGCGGCGTCGGCCGTCGAGACGTTACCCGCTTCATCCTCCGCCGACAGGCTGACATTATAATAGCCGCCGCTCCGGTTAAAGGAGGAGCCGGACGGCGCGGTCAGCGTGGCCTCCCATTTGCCGGTGGACGCATTGTAGGTCAGCGGATGGGTTACGCCGTTGATGGTCGCCGTAATGGTTGCGATATTGCTCATGGTTTTCACTCCTTTAAAAATCCCCGCCACTTTGCAGCAGCGGGGGCGGCCCTGTTACGCCGACGGCATCATGCCGACAAGCTCCTCATACTGCGCCTGCGTGATGCGGTCGTTGAGCAGGAAAATGTCCAGCTTGTTGAGCATGTCCTCCCGTTCATAGCGTCCGAGTTCAATAAGCTTTTTGCAGTTGCGATAAGTCATGTTCATTTCTCCTTATAATGTGATTTTTTAATAGCCCTAGATCAAGCCCAGCTCCATCATTGACAGGCGATAGTCCAGATCAATATTGGCCTCGATCTGTTCTCCGATAAGTGCCTGCGCTTCGGCGATTGCCGCAGCATTGATTTCTTCGGCGGTGGGCGGCGCGGGGGCGGGCGCAGGATGCGCGGCCTCCCATGCGGCAATCTCCCCGGAGGTGGCCGCCTCGGCCCACGCCGTCCCGTCCCAGCGGGGGCTGACAATGCCCGCCGCACCGGCGTGGGGCCGGTAGGTTGGCGGCGCGGTCTCTGCAAGCGATTCTCCCGCTTTGAGTGTGTAGTGCTGGACGACGGGCTGCTCCGTACCATCCTCTTTTGATTCCATGAGCACCAAAACGAGGGTAACATATCGCCTGTCGGCGTCTATAACGCATGCATGCTTGTAGTTCATTTTTTGATCACCCTTCCTTAAACGCCGGCCAGAAACGCCAGCCAGCCCGAAACCATTTTGCAATCGGCCCATGTGGTTTTAAGCGTTGTTAAGCGTATCTCGCCATTGGAAGCAACGTAAGCCATAACAGGCTGACGCTTAGTGGTTATGGCCGGGACATCATCCCCCATGACACTCTGCTGCACGTTATGAGACGGCCTGAACCCCGCGGGCAGTGTCGCAACTAAATCCTGATCTGCCCATGTCGCGCCACCGCTTTTTTGCGCAGAAAAATAGACAAACACCATGCCTTCCTGCGTTTTGAAATAGTAGGTTGTACCGCCTGTCACCCCGCTGGCAAGTGGCAGGACGTATTTTGCCGGCGGTTTAGCGGTGGCGGTCTGTGTCCACCCCGACCACGAATCGTTTTGCAGGTAGGCTGTGCTGATCGGGACGGCGTAATTATCCGCGTACCGATAAGCTGTAACGGTTGCGTAAGTCGGCGAGTCGGCAATGATATTAAAGTAATACCACGCGGATGATGGGGCGTTTTCCACGTTTTGGCCGCGATACCAGCCGCTTTGATTGGCGCGCATGTAAACCAGCAGGTCTTGGTTGCTGATGTTCTTTGCCGCCGTCCCTAAACCGTACCCCGCAGGCGCTTTGTTTGATAAGGCTGTATTTGCTTGCGCGATTCTGCTGTTAAAATTCTCGCGGTTGACGCCCTCGTTAGCCGCGAACTGTGTAATAAAATCAGCCAATCCATTCACCTCTTTCTAATGTGTTCCAGTTAAGATATTTTGTGTCAAATCCTGAAAATGTCAACCCCTGCGCGTCAAGCTCCTGCCAGATCAGATACTTATATGCAATACGCACAAGCAAGCTGGCCGGAACCGTCTCATACAACGTCGCATACAGCGGCCGGAGATCGGCCACCTTTGCCGTGCCACGGTATACCACCGAGACGACCGAATTATCAAGCCCAATTTCTACCGCCACGCCCATGTAGGTTTCGATAATGCCACGCAGCGTCTCCAGATTAATTGGCGGCTTAGTCATCAGCCGTGCCTTTAGCGCCTCCCGGCGGGATTTTAACGTTCCGGTCAGTGGGGTAGAGACACCCAAGATTGCTTCCCATCGCGCAAGGCCGGCCACGTCGGCTGTCGAGATGGCAGCGTTGGCCACCATAGCCGCCGCCGTCGCATTGGTTGCGTCCAACTCCGGGTTGACCGCCCCGGCCAGCGCGGAGAATTCCGTCACGCCCTGCAGGCGTTCGGGCAGGCGAGATAAAAAATTGGCGGGCATGTTGTAAAACATTATCCCACCTCCGTTACGACAATTACTCCGACCACCGGCACCTGATAGCTTGCAAAGGTCTTATGAAGCGTGATGTTGCCCGTCGCACCGTTCATTGTTACGCTGCCAACATCGAGAATGGCATTGTGCGCGCCCAGAATTTCAGCCACCAGTCTGGCATAGAAAACCACGCCCGCATCAAAGGCAATGTTCTCAATGTAATTGGCAATTGCCGTCTCAACGAGCGGACGCACCACCGCCATGCTTGCGCCGGACTTAAGCACCAGCGAAGCATTGATATTCACGGTCAGATCGGCGCAGGTCGCCACCGTAACCGTGTGCCCGATGGGAGCAAGGCCGTTGCCCGCCGTGCCGTACAGCGCCTGCACTTCCTCAACCAGCGTTTCGGTCGCGCGGTTTTGGTTTTCGTCGCCAATCATCAGCCCGACGTTTCCCGCGCCCACGCCATCCGCAGCGCCGAATACAACACAGGCCCCAACACCGTCAATAGCCAGTGTCTTTTCGCGGTAGTCGGCCTTGTTTCCGCCAAACGGCGTCTGCCGCACCGAGAGATAAAACCGCGCCCGCAGTGCGTCGTCGGTTTCCTCATCCCGCGCCGGAATTAACGGCTCTGCAGCCAGCGCCGCCGCCCCCAGCCCGGAGATATTGTCCAGCGGCAGAATGGCCCCGGAATAGCAGTTGCCCTGCGTGCCGGATTGTTCACAGATTGCCTTATAGCTGCCGGGCACAAGCGCTTCGGTCAGCTTAAAGGTCAGCTCGTTGACAGCAAACCGCGCGCCGAGAGGTACGGCAAAGGCTGCGCCTGCACTGTTGGTGCAAGTGATCTGCCGAAATGAATAGGTCGCGGACTCGCGATCTATCCCAAAGTCATTGACTACCCGGTCAAGCCATTCGCCCTGAGCTGTGTCGGCGAACAGCAGGTTGGTCAGATACCCCAGCATAAAGCCCTGCTCCGCCAGTGCGTAGGCCGTGGGAGCCAGCGCGTCGTAAATGATGCTGCCCTCGCGCTTGTCAACGTCATTTGGCACACGGGCGAGCATGCGCTGCAAAATGGTATTATAGCCGGGG
>JAEWYJ010000348.1 GCA_023395695.1 Bacillota bacterium
GCATCATCCCCCTGCGGGGCGGCCCGGGGCCGGCGGCTGTTTTTGAATTTTTATACCAAATAAACGGGCCGGGCGCGCATGGCTGCATCGCCCGGCCCGTCCGGCCGTTTACCGTTATCCGTATCCGCACATAAAGGAGCAAAACCGATGAAAAAACCCGAACTGCTGTGTCCCGCCGGAGATTTTGAGCGCCTGCAAACCGCTGTTCGCTACGGCGCCGACGCGGTTTATATAGGCGCCACCCAATTCGGCATGCGGGCCGCGCCCGCGAACTTTACGCTGGAGCAGCTGGCGCAGGCGGCGGCCTATGCCCACGAGCGCGGGGTAAAGCTGCATCTGACCGTCAACACGCTGCCGCGCTGCGACGAGACACCGGCGCTGCCCGACTTTTTGGCGCAGATTGGACAGACCGGCGTCGACGCTTTGATTATCGCCGATCTCGGTGTGCTGACGCTGGCGCGCCGGCTGCTGCCGGATATGGAGCTGCATGCCTCAACCCAGACCGGCATTGTCAACGAGCTGACCGCCAACGCGCTTTACGGCATGGGCGTCAAGCGGGTGGTGCGCGCGCGTGAGCTGACGCTTGACGAAATTAAAACGATTCGCGACCGAACGCCTGCGGATTTAGAGCTGGAGGTGTTCATCCACGGCGCTATGTGCATGTCGGTCTCGGGCCGGTGCGTCATCTCAAACTACCTGACCGGGCGGGACGCCAACCGGGGCGAGTGCTCGCAGCCCTGCCGCTGGAGCTATCATCTGATGGAGGAGAAGCGCCCGGGCATTTTTCTGCCGGTGTTTGAGGATGCGCACGGCTCGACCATTTTGAACGCGAAAGACCTGTGCATGCTCCCGCATTTAAAAGAACTGCTCGACGCGGGCGTCGCCAGCTTTAAAATTGAGGGGCGGGCCAAGTCGCCCTATTACGTCGGGGTCGTCACAAATGCCTACCGCACCGCGCTGGAGGCCGCCCGGCAGGGCAAGCCTGCGCCGGAATGGACGCTGCGCGAGCTGCAAACCGTCTCGCACCGCGAATATTCCACCGGCTTTTTCTTCGGGCGGGAGCCGCTGCAGCAGAGCTATTATGCGGGCGGCTACGTGCAGGATTGGGAGGTCAGCGCCGTTGCCGAGCGCTGCGTGAACGGGCGGCTGTACCTCGTTGAAAAAAACCGCTTTGCACAGGGCGACGTACTGGAGCTTTTAGAGCCGGGCCAACAGCCGCGTCGGCTGACCGTGACCGACCTGCGGGACGAGGCGGGCGCGCCGTTGGATGCCGCACGCCATCCGCATATGAAAATCAGCGTTGCGTATGACGGCAGCGCCAGTGCGGGCGCAATGCTGCGCCGCGAGAAGGCGCAGACCGGCTGCTCAGACGGCCCTGCTCACAATTAATTGACCCTGCGCTTTACTCTTGGGGGCATCTTTGATATGATGGCATTGTCCTGATGATTTGCGGGTTATTATTTAAAAAAGAGAGGCGCTAAAACATGGAAATCAACAAGGTATGGGCCGTTTATTTCAGCCCCGTCGGAAACACCGAAAGGGTCGTTGTTTCCCTTGCGCAGGCGGTTGCGGAAAAACTGAACCTGCCGGTAGAAAAGCTGGACTACACCCTTTTGTCCGCCAGAGAAAGCATGCATGCCTTTTGTAAAACAGATTTGCTCATATGGGGGACGCCTGTTTACGCGGGCCGGGTACCCAATAAGCTGCTGCCTTACATACAGACCCATTTTACGGGCAACGACGCCTTGGCCGTGCCGGTTGCGGTATTTGGCAACCGCAGCTTTGACGATGCACTGACCGAGCTGCGCAATATACTTGAGGAGAACGGATTTCACACCGTTGCAGGGGCAGGGGTGGCCGCCCAGCACGCTTTTTCGCAGGCTTTGGCGGCCGGCCGGCCGGACAGGGCCGATATGGAGCAGCTGGAAGCGTTTTCGGCACAAATAGCGGAGCGGCTTAATTCGCTTGAGGCCCCGCCCCCGCCTGTTAAGGTCAAGGGCAGCAACCCGCCGGGCGCTTATTATACACCAAAAGGGCTTGACGGAAACCCCACGGTTTTTTTAAAGGCGAAGCCAAAAACCGACATGGAAAAATGCAACCGCTGTGGCATCTGCATTGCCCGATGTCCGATGGAGGCGATCAGCAAAGAGGACCCCGCCGATATTATCGGCCTGTGCATCAAATGCCACGCCTGCGTCAAGCGCTGCCCGCAGAATGCCAAATATTTTGACGACGCGCAGTTTCTTTCGCACAAGCAGATGCTGGAGCGGGATTTTCTCCGCCGGGCGGAGCCTGAATTTTTTATATAATATTTTTCCTCAGCTATAGCCGATTTTGAAATTGGCCGGCTATATGTTCCCTGAAAAAAACGCGCCCTGTCAAAGGCTGGCAACAGCTGGACAGGGCGCGTTTTTTTCAGGCGGGAGCATGGTTAGTCCGGCTTTTTAACCCGAATCGGCGTCAGCTGTAATTGACGACGGTCACGGCGTCGGGCAGGGCCGACAGAATGGCCGCGTCATCTCCGCAATAAAGGTAGATTTCATTGCTGTTGACGTAGTAGAAATGCGGCGTATCCTCCCAGTTGAATTCCTGCGGATTCCAGGTCGAAATCCGGTCATTTTGGCGCGAATATTGGGGGATAACATAACCGTTTTGCCCAATACTCTCAAAAACGGCCTGCGCTTCCAGCCAGTCAGGGAAGTAAAAGGCATAAAGCTTGACGCCGGAAACATCGCTGTCTGAAATGACGCCCTGGCAAACAAACGGCACGCTAAAATCGCGTGGCGAGAAGGCGACACCTTCAAATACAGGTATTTTACGCAGCCGCTCAATGGTGCTTTTCTGCCAGACGGAGGGCGCATCGGTAATTTCAAACACATTGCTGATGTTGTGGCAGTCGTCGGTCAGGCGGTAGGCGCCGGCTTGCAGCGGCAGGCTGTAGAGCGGGTACTTGGTGCCGTCTATTGTGTCGACCGTTGCGGTGCGGCGGGTACGGGTATGCGGCGGCCAAAACGGGCCGGAAATAGCGGGGGTGAGGAAGATAGGCCCGTCGCCGTCGCTTTTTGGCAGCGGTAGCTGAGGCAGATTGACCCACTCGCCGTTTTCCAGACGTTGCAGCCTGAAACGGTCGCCGGTGCCGTATTCCCGGTCGGTGTCGTTGATGACGTCGAAGGGTATGGTCTTGACATAGGGCGAAAAGCTGGGGTAAAGCGTCTCATAAATGGTTTGGTTCTCACGCACCTGCCGCTCGCCCAAATCCGCCTGAGCTACGGGGACGCTGCCGGCCGGCGTGTTTGCGTCGGGCGTCTCAGGGGACGGCGGGCTTACAGGCTCCCCGGCAAAGGCGCCGTCCTGCGGCCCGGCTGCTGCGTCTTCATCCCCCTGCCCCAACGCCTGCGGGCTGAAGGCTACCGTCACGGCATACACATGCTCGTAGCCGTGCTGCGCGTAGAGCGCAGGGGTGTCAAAGGCGGACACATCATAGGAAGACAAGCTGTCCTGCGCCGTAAAAATTTGCACCTGCAGCGGAATTTCCGCCTCCTCTGTAATTTGGGCGACCTCGCTTAAATAAGAGACGGCGCTGGCCATACCCGCGTTGCCGACATCCTCGGGCAGGTCATAGGTAACGGTGCTGCCACCGCCGCCACTTTGCAGCGCAAGGCGGTTTTGCCCGGCGCGGCTGTCGGTTACCAGGGCAATTTGCCCGCTTGCGGCGTCAATTGTCTGGCTACTGCCGCCGTCGGGCGCCCAAGCGCCGTTTTCAAGGCGGTAGCGCATAAGG
>JAEWYJ010000034.1 GCA_023395695.1 Bacillota bacterium
GTACGCAAGTGCTAATCGGGCCCCGGTCCGTACACAAGCGCCCAGTTCGGCGGGCCTTGTCGCGTGCGGTATGACTACATAACCGGCAAATATCAGGCGCAGCGGAAATTGGGCACATGCCCCGGACGCGGTAAGGGGCGGGTGCATTTAAGCTGCACCCGCCCCTTACCAGAGGTAGTATAGAAAAGAAGATATCAAAATAAAAGGCTCAGTCACCGCAAAGCATGATATTGAGAATCTCAACATCGGTGGACTTCATACCGTCATGTCCCATTTTGCCCACGGCTCTGATTGTCGCTTCCACGTCGCGCTTGACAAGGCCCTCTCCTTCGGAGAAGCATCCGCCGTTTCTTTGCAGATTAAAGGCCAGCAGCGCAGCGTCGACCGCCGACGAAATTTTAGCGGCGCAGGAGGGCTTGGCCCCGTCGCATACCATGCCGCCAATATTGGTAATGGTGTTGATAATTGTACACGAAATTTCCCCGTAGCCGGCCCCGTAAAGATACGCAACGCCGCAGGCCGCGCCGCAGGCCGCGCAAACCGCGCCGCAGTAGGCCGAAAGGCTGCCTATAAACCGCTTTTGATGCAGGGAAATCAGGTTGGCCAGCGCCAGCGCGCGGTAAAGCTTATCCTTGGGCGCATCAAGCAGCTTGGCATACTCCAAAACCGGCATTGTGACGGTGATACCCTGATTGCCACTGCCGGAATTGATTACAACCGGCAGGGCGCAGCCGCTCATACGGGCGTCGGAGCCCGCCGCCGCCGCGGCCCGGGCGCGAATAACCGGATTATTGGCGTCGTAATTTTCCAAAAGCGTTTTGCCGACCCGGGCTCCGTAGGCTCCGGTCAGGCCCTCCTGAGAAATGGCGGTATTATAGGTAATCTGCCGGTCCAGCACCTGACGCACGTCGTCGATCTTCAAGGTGTCGGCAAAGGTCAGAATATCCCGCACGTTAAGCAGCTGTTTAAGTGCGCTTTCATCATCGGCGCCATTGGCCAGATCGCTTTGGGCAAAAACATTTTCGCCGTTTTTCTCAATACGTGTGATATGCGTGTGCGTCGACTTGATTTCAACAAGCGCATGCGACTCTCCCGCATATACCGTTGTGATAATGTGCAAATTTTCGACGCCTTCAAGCAGCTTGCACACACAATAATTTTTGTTTTCGAGCAGCTTGACAGCCTTTGCGATATGCGCGTCGGTAATTTCGCTGAGCACCTCAAGGCCTTTTGCGGCATTGCCGCCGATTGCGCCCAGTACCGCCGCAACATCCATGCCCTTAAGGCCGTTCGCGTTGGGAACAACGACCGCCTTGACATTTTTGATGATATTGCCGCTGCTCTCCACAACGATGCGCTCCGGCTCACAACCCAGCACCTCAGCCGCCTTGGCGGCGCAAAATGCGATTGCAATAGGCTCGGTGCAGCCAAGGGCGGGAACCAGCTCGTGCTCTAAAATTTTAACGTAAGCATTGTAAACTTTATTATCCACTGTAGTACCTCAAAATTCTTGAAAAATGCGGCCTGACACAGGTGGTCGGGTCACGCGGGGAAGGCCATTGGCACAAACATTCTGGGAAGGAACAGGAACAGCTCCGGGAAAATGACGCCCAGCAAAATAATGCCGATGGTGATGATCAAAATTGGGAGTACGCTCTTAAAGGCCTGCGGAATCGTAATTTCTCCAAGCTGCGCCGTAATCATCAGACATGAGCCGTACGGCGGCGTCACCATACCCAGAGAAAGGGTCAGCACCACAATAAGACCGAGATGGATGTCATTGATATGCACCGCGCGGCCAAGCTGCTGAATAATGGGCAGGAAGATGATGATTGCAGTAATCGGGCTTAAGAAGGTGCCGATAAAAAGCAGGAACAAAATTAAGAGCAGATAAACGCCGATGTAAGACTGCGTAATGTGCAAAATCCAGTCCGCAATCATCTGCGGGGCGTTCAGGTAAGCAATAAGCCAGCCGGTAATGCCGGCGCTCGCCACCGCGAACATGCTCAGCGAAAAGTCGGACGCCGTATGTACCAGCACCGACGGAATTTCCTTGGGGTCGTAGTTGCGGTAGATCATAAACATCAGTACCACAGCATAAAGACAGGCGACGGCAGCCGACTCAGTGGCGGTAAAAAGACCGCTGCTGGTGCCGCCCAGAATAATCACCGGCAGCAAAATAACCGGAATGGCGCCGGTCATAGCCTGGCCGCGCTCTTTCCATGTGTATTTTTTCCCTCTGGGCCAGTCATATTTAATCGCCAGCACATAGGTGTAAATCATCTGCGCAACCGCAATGAGAAAACCGGGTACAAAGCCTGCAATAAACAGCGCGCCGATTGAAGCGCCGCTCATCGCACCATAGACGACCAGCAGCACGCTGGGCGGAATAATAACGCCAAGCGTCGAGGAACAGGCCGTAATGGCAACCGAGAAGCCGGAGTCGTAGCCGGCCTTTTTCATCGCCGGAATCAGCATGGAGCCGATACCGGCCGCATCGGCCTGCGCCGAACCTGAAAGATGCCCGAACAGCAGGCTGATAAAAACGTTGACATGTCCTAAGCCACCGCGGATATGCCCGACAAAAGCATCGCTGATTTTAAAGAGACGGTCGGTAATACCGCCCTTGTCCATCAGCTGAGCCAGCAGCATAAACAGCGGCACCGCCAGAAGCGAAAAGTTATTAACCGAGTTATACATGCTGTTGACAGCACTCAAAAACGGAATACCCATGTGATAGATAACACCCAGCGACGCCAGCCCCAGGGCATAAGCAATCGGTATCTTAATTGACACCATAACGGTAAAGAGCAATAAAAGCAGCACCAGATCATTCATTGGTTTTGACCTCCCTCGCTTTAAGCAGCGCGGCCATGCGCTTTAGATCGCCGGTGAAAATACCCATATTGAACCACAGCATAAAAAGGCCCGAAAGCGGAATGCACGCAAAGAAATACGCTTGCGGAAGCCCAATGGAGGGCGACAGGCGGCTGAGTCCCATAATGGTGTATTGATGGCCGTAAACAACCAGAAAGGCGAAGAACAAAAAGCCCGAAATATCGCCGACAAGGTCGAGAATGCAATTGATTTTAGCATATTTCTGCGGAATAAACTCCAGAACATAATGCTTTCTGTGCCTGACGGCAATGGCGCTGCCAAAGAAAACCGACCACACAAAAAAGACAACGGCAATATCGTTAGCCCAGATAATCGGCAGCTTCAAGAAGTTGCGGAAAATTACCTGTATCGAGATGACAACCACAAAAGAACCGACTGAAAGGCCGCCGATCACCTTGCAAAGCCCCTCGATAAAGTTAGAGATAGAAGCAATAGTCTGTCTCATGGACACCTTCCTTTCAAACTCGGGAAACGCTTGGGATTTTTACCGGTCTTGCACCGGTATGGCGCAAAGGGCTGCATGCAGCCCTCGCACATGCGCCGGGGCGGTACTGCCGGACACAGAAGGCGTCCGGCAGCACTGTTACCTTACAAAAGGCCGCCTGATAACATGTTACTTTTTGAGTTCGGCGTTGATGATGTCCAGCAGCTCCTGGCCGTCACAGCTCTTGGCAATTTCAGGATAAAGCGGCTCCACAATGGCCTTGAACTCGGCCTTGTCTACCGTGCAGAGAACAACACCCTTATCCTTGACGAGCACGTCGATCAGTGAATCGTCCGCCTCGTCGGCGAGCTTGCTGCCAAGCTTACCGGCCTCGTCGGCCACTTCGTCGACCATCGCCTGAATATCGGCGGGCAGCTTCTTATAGGCCAGCTCGCTATAGGTGATATGGGTCGGCGTGAACTGATGTGCGGTCTGAATAAAGTAGGGGGCAACCTCGTAAAGCGCGTTAGCGTTATAAGAGGCGGCGGTACATTCAAACGCGTTGACGGTATTGGTCTGCATGCCGGAATAAATGTCGTTAAAGCTCATCGAGGTTGGAATCGTGCCGAGCTTGGACCAGACCAGCGACTCGGTCGCCGAGGAGGTCACGCGCATTTTAAGGTTTTTAAGGTCGGCAACAGATTTAACCTCTTTACCGGTGTGAAGGTCACGCTGGCCGCCGTTGCACAGCGCAAGCAGCTTGAGACCCAGACCGTTGGAGGTGTACTTATCCTGCACATAGTTGAATACGGCGCCGTCCTTGGCAAGAACGCCTTCAAACTCGTTGCGGTCGGCAAACAAATATGCAAGGCCGAGAATCTGATACTGAGAGACAAACGGCGCCGCATTCTGGGTGCCGCCAATCAGCATGTCCAGCGTGCCGACACGCATGTCGTCTATGCACGCCTCGTCGTTGCCCAGCTGACCGCCCGTGAAAACCGAAACCTCAATTGCGCCGTCGGAGCGCTTGGCAAGCTCGTCCTTCATGTACTCCGCCATCTTAATCCAGGCGTGGTCGCCCGAAACAACGGTTGCGATGCGAATCTTAAACTCTCCGGGCTTATAGGCGGCTGTTTCGGAAGAAGTTGACGAACCGGCTGCCGGTGTGGGAGCAGAAGCGGCGGCGGGCTTGGATGCAGCATTTCCGCATGCGCTCATTAAAAGCATGGATGAAGCTAAAAGAACAGCGAGAAGCGATTTTTTCATCTTACAAACCTCCAAAAATTTATGTGTACACTGCCTGCGGCAGAAGGTACCCGTTTTATGCTTTTTCACGATTAAAATAGATTAAAAGCGCGGCCGAAATAATTAGCGTCATACCCAAAAGGCTGATAAGCCCAAGCGTATCCTTAAAAAGCACCGCTCCCATCACACCGGCGAAAACCACGCCGGAATAATTGAAGATGCTGACCTCGCTGGCCTTGGCCATCTTGTAGGAAACGGTGAGAAACAGCTGCCCGACACCGGCGAGGCAGCCGATGGCCAGCAGCGCGGCATAGCCGAATTTGTCGAGCCGGACAAAATGCCTTCCGCCAATTAAAAGCGATGCCAGCGAGCTGAATACCGAAAAATAAAAAATGATGCAGGCGCTGCTTTCTTTGCCTTTAAGATAACTAATGGCCGTGTATGCCGCGCCGGCCGCAGCAGCGGAAAGCAATGCGATTACAGCCGGAGCAATATCGGAATCCATTTGAGGCTGCACCACCAGAACAGCGCCATAGGCAGCCGTCAGCAGGGCAACAACCTTTACAAGCGAAAGCCGTTCCTTTAAAAACAGCGCGGCAAAAAGCATAACAAAAAAGGGAGAGCTGCGATGCAGAATTGCCGCGTCGGCAGAAAGCATGTGCTGCGTTGCGTAAAAGTAGAACACAACGCCTATGTAGCCAAACAACGAACGCACCAACAGCATGACCTGATTTTCGCGATGGCCAAATAGCTTTTCACGCCTGACCAGCAACACAGCTAAGCCGAATATGGCTGTAACTAAATTCCTTGCAAACACCTGCTGCATAACGGGAATTTGGCTGGACGCCTTTACAACAATCTGCATGGCGCTGAAGCTAAAGGTTGAAATCAGCATATAAAGAATTGCTTTGGTTTTATCTGTCATTGCATTATTGTCCTTTTAATCAGACCGTTTGAAGCTGGGCCTCGACAGCCGAACGCACCGCGGCCAAATTTTCTTCAGGTGAGCGGGGGTCGGCCACGCAGCCAGGGCCGATGATAACGCCGCGCCCGCCAGTCAGGTCAATGGCTTCTTGGATGTGCTGCACAATCTCCTGCGGCGTACTGCGCGCCAGAATGCTGTCGTATTGCAAAGCGCCCTTGATAATTGTAGGAACCTCTAAAATGCCACCCAAAAAGGTCTTGCCGGTTTTGGTACGCGCAGTTTTAAAGTCGGGCGAAGTGTGCCGGTCATGCCAGTTCATACAGTTAACCGGGTAGCTGAGCAGCGTGTCGAACATAATATTGGAGCCATGGATATGCAGGACGTTAAAATAGGTCGCATCCTTATAGCTGTTAATAACCCTGAGATCATAGGGCTTGCAGAACTCGGCAAAGAGCGCGTCGGTCATATAGTCATAGGTGGCACATTGGCTGGCCAGAAAGAATCCGCTCACGCCTACTTCGATATTGGCCTTGATAAAATCAATGGTCGTGCGGGTAATCGCTTCAAGCGCGTTATGTACCGCTTCGGGATGTTCCTTCATGTCCTGAATCAGACGCTCGCCCGCCAATTTGCGCAGCGTGGTGGCGGGGGTAAAAATAGTCTGAATATAGGGCGTATTCGGCTTTATCCTTTTGCTCACATGCTGGCTCAGCTGCAGCTGCTTACCCCAGGTTCCAAAAACCGGCGGAAGCGGCTCAATGCTGTAATAGTCCGCAACGCTGTTGATGCCGGGTGCGCTGATCACGACCTCTTTGTACTTATCGCAATAAATATCGAGCTTGGCGCCCCAGTCAGGTGTTGAGTAAGCGCCGAACGGCATCATTTTTATGAAGTCGTAGTCGAACTTTTCATTGAACGCCACCATACACTCCGCTAAAGAGCGCGGGTCCTGGTCAAATTCTGAAAAGTGCATCCAAACGCTTACCGGTACGCGATCCACCTCCTGACTGCCTAACGCCGCTTTAATGCGTTCTTCTCTGTTCATCCATTTGTCCTCCTTCGTGCGGGATCATATTATTGGACCTGCCCGCCTTGTGACGGACCGGTTATCGCGCCTTTTTTTCTTTGAGCCTGTGCTGCAAGTGCATGTCCCGGGTGCGGATTAGGTGCTGGCGCATGAGCGCGGCGGCCACTTCCTCCTGCCCCTCGCAGATCGCTTCACACATTTTAATATGCTCGCGCTTGTTCGCCTCAAAACCGACCGGTGTTTCGTAGATAATGCTCAGGCGCTGCTTGGCCAGCTCCGATTTGATCGATTCCAAAAAGCGAATGAGGCACAGGTTGCCGGCTATTTTGGCGATCAGCATATGCACGCTGATGCCCTCCTCGGTAGGGCTGTGCTGCTTTTTTTGATGCTGGTAATTATCCAGCTGATCCGAAAGGGTGCGGGTCAGCTCCAGCAGCTGCGCCTTGTCCGCTTCTGTTGCCCGAATCGCAGCC
>JAEWYJ010000035.1 GCA_023395695.1 Bacillota bacterium
AAACAAGCCTTTATAGGCGCTTCACAGAGGCCATCCCGTATAGCGGGGTGGCTTTTTTGTGCGGTGCGCACGTTGGTGCTATCCACCCGCCATTTTCTGCATAATATAGTGTGTGGGGCTATTCGAACGCGCGCGTTCCCCACTTTTTACTTATCCGCCCGCTGACATCAATTGTACGGCGGCCAAACGTCACAAAAAAGCGTTTTACTCATACTATATAGTGAGTACAATCTGATATATCGAACAGGAGGATTTGTATGGCAACAAGAAACGCCAACGACAACCTTGCCGGACGCGCGGCAAATGTCTTTCGTGAGGCTGTTTGCATCGATACACGAAGGATTTATGACGCGGTGTCCGATAAGGATTGTATCCGGGACCTGCAGGTGATGTTCACCGACGAGGGCCAGGAGCTGATTGATTCGGCAGGACTTATTAAAACCCGCTGCTGCGAAGTGCTGGGCGTCTATTTCGAGGTTTCTCCGCTCGCGTTCAACAAGGGCTTTTTCTCGGTGGATATGACCTTCTTCTTCAAGATTGTCGTCACCGTCTGCAACGGGCCCACCACCACGCCGGTACTGGTTGAGGGCGTGGGTATCTTCTGCAAAAAGGTGATTCTGTTCGGCAGCGAAGCCGGCGTGAGAACCTTCTCGACCAACGAGGATTTGACCGACACCAACAACAATACGCCGATCGTTACGGTGCAGGTGCTCGACCCGATGATTCTGGCCAGCCACATCTGTGAGGAGCCCGGACAGAGCGCGCCCATCTTTTCGGCCCCCATTCCCTGCGAAATTGCCGAAAAGTTTGAAGGCAGCTTTGCCTGCGTGCAGCCGGCGCGCACCCTCTACGTTACGCTGGGCATGTTCTCCATCGTGCAGCTGATGCGGCAGGTTCAGGTGATGATCCCGATTTACGACTTCTGCGTGCCCAAGAGCGAGAATGAATCTGCGGTTGTCGACGCCGATCCGTGCGAGATTTTCAGCAAGGTGGAGTTCCCGACCGACGACTTTTTCCCGCCGAAGCTTTCGGCCATCAGTAACAACGATTAAGCAGGCTTGGACATAACAGGACGCCAAAGGCCACCCCGCGCGCCGGACTCCTTTTCAAGGATACGGTGCGCGGGGTGGTTTTAGCCAGCAATAAAAAGGAGGCGTGCCGTTATGGCACGGTGCGAACCATACGCTGCCCTTAGCCCCAAGCCTTTACCGCCCAGCATTTTTGACCATAGAAAGCCACTCTCGTCTTGTGCTAGGATAAAAGCAACAGCAAGGAGTGAAAAATATCCATGAATATCAACCACCTGTTTCCTCCTGTGCCAAAACGGCCCTGCGAACCGCCCGAACCCCCCTGTGACGCCGGGCGCGACCGGCTTTCAGACAGGCTGGATACACTCAGACACGAGGCCTTTGCGCTGCAAAACAGCCTTTTTAAGGCGCCGCCGGAGAAAGCCGGCCCAATAAAACGGTTGCTGGCCGAGAACAGGGCGGCACAGGCCGAACTGCGGGACATGCTGGCTGCGGAGGATATTTTCGGGTAAGGCCCAAAACGCCGGGACCGCGGGTGTGCCAAAGCATTCGCTTGCCTGTACATATGACCGTTCCGGTAAGCTGTATTTGTACCCAATAATTCAGGTAGGGGCACAGGGGCGCAGGAGTTGCTTTGCGCACCACAAGGCGCAGCACGCGAGCGCGCCGGCGCAAGCGCAAGGGCGGCCATGCAGAAAGATGAAAAACAAGCTGCAAAAACGGCGCTTGCTTTTAAGCCATTGGGCTGCACCTCAAAACGGGTTATAAACGCGCCGCATTTTACCATACGCCTGACAGGATACGCTTTAAAAGGAGGCCCACCATGCCCAACCGCATTTTAAAAGAGAGCATTTGCTATTCCGACGACATTGACAGCCTGACCGCCTTTGAAGAGACGGTGTTTTACCGGCTGCTGGTGCGGGCGGACGATTACGGCAGAATGGATGCCCGCCCGGCGTTTTTATGCTCGCAGCTTTTTGCCACCCGCACCGATATTGCCGAGGCGCAGTTGATTGCTGCAATCGGCCGCTTGGCCGAGGTGGGGCTGATTGCCCGCTACACCGTCGGGGACAAGCCCTATCTTTATATTGCCGGGTGGCAAAAGCACCAGAAGCTGCGCACCTTGCGGCAAAAATACCCCGCGCCGCCCGAACAGGCCCCGACAAATGAGGCCCCGCAACAGTCTGCGGCGGCTTGCGGCAATCTGCGGCAAGCCGTTACAGCGTGTAACAAGCCATTGCAAACTGTTGCTCACGCGGGCGCAGAATCCGAAACCGAATCTGAATCTGAATCCGGAGTTGAAGATGAAGACGAAGCTAAAACCGAATCGGGCAGCAAACCCAAGAGCGGCCCCGGCCGCTTTATTCCCCCCACCGTGACGCAGGTGGCAGATTACTGCACGCGGCGCAAAAACGGCGTTTCGGCACAGCGGTTTGTTGACTTTTACGCCTCCAAGGGCTGGCTGGTGGGCCACTCGCCCATGACGGACTGGCGGGCGGCGGTGCGCCGGTGGAAGGCGGGCGACACCGGCGCGGCAAGGGCAAGCCCCGCAGCGGCGGGGGGCCTTTCCACCGCTAAAAATTATGAAAGTGAGGACTGCATATGAACGACGGTTTGAATGGCGTCATAGCCAGAGCCGAAGCGGCCGTGCCCCGCGCAGGCGCCTACACCGGGGAGGATGGGTTGCTCTACTGCGCGCACTGCCACACACCCCGCCAATGCATTACAACGCTGTTTGAGCAGCCGCGCGTGGTACCGGTAATGTGCCGCTGCCTTGAGGAGCAGGAGGCAGCCAGAAAAGCCGCGGTTGAGCGGCAGCTGCGCGACGCTGAAATCCGCCGCCTGCGCGACGCCTGCTTCAGCGCGCCCGCCATGCGCACATGCCGGTTTGAGGCGGCGCAGCCAAGCAGACTGATTGAGAGAGCGCGGCGGTATGCCGAGCGCTTTGACCGGTTTTATGCCGAAAATATCGGCGCAATGTTCACTGGCGAGGTGGGCAGCGGAAAGACCTTTGCAGCCGCCTGCATTGCAAACGCTTTAATCGACCGCTGCGTCCCGGTGCGAATGCTCTCGCTGCCGCGGCTGCTTGCCGACATGCAGGGCCGGTGGGATAAATCGGCGCTTTTAAGCGAGCTGGCGGCGTGCAGCCTGCTTATTCTTGACGATCTGGGCAGCGAACGCGGCTCCGACTACGCGCTTGAGCAGCTCTTTTCAATTATTGATACCCGTTACCGGGCGGGTAAGCCGCTGATTATTACGACCAACCTGACGGCCGGGGAGCTGAAAACTCCGCCCGATTTGCGCTGCGAGCGTATTTATGACCGCATTGCGGAGCTGTGCACGGCGGTGGTGGCACCCGGCCACAGCCGCCGGGAGGCGGTGCGGCAGCAAAAACGCCAACGCGCCCTGACGCTGCTGGGAGAGGAGGAGTCGTCTTGACACACACGCCGACCCACCACACAACCGAACCGGCACATCCGCCGCTGTGCCCTCCGCCGTGCGGAGACACGCGCACCGGCGCTTCGGCGGCCCGGCAGACGGCGGCGCTTAAAAAGCAGTTTTTAGGCCGGTATGCCGATAATGAGCGGGCGATTGGGCGGTTGGAGGAGGAGCTTTGCCGCTGGGAATCGCGCGCGGAAAAGATAACCGGCAGCTTTTCGCACACACCCTCCCACCGGGGGGACGACCGCCTTCAGTCGGCGGTGGACGAGATGCTCGAGCTGCGAGACCTGCTTTACGACCGACTGGTGGATTCAACCGAGCTGCGCCGCCAGATTGCGCTGGCCGTTTCCACCGTGCCGGAGCAGCGGCTGAGGCTGCTGCTGGAATACCGCTACATAGACGATTTAACATGGGAAGCGGTGGCGGCGGCCTTGGCCTGCGACTACCGCTGGACGCTGCGGCTGCACGACCGGGCCCTCGCGCTGATGGCGCTGCCGCAAGGGGATTGGGGGCATCGCTTTTAAGCTCCAACGCCAAAAGCAGTTTGCCAATTCGACATTTTCGTTTACAAATACCGCTTCTCAGACCCGGAGCGCCCCTGCTGTACCCTGCGTTTTACGGTGCGCAAAATATTCTTGCATAGTCTATACCTGCGGCTCAATTAGAGCCCGTCAGCTTGAAAAGCGGGCCGAAGGGAGGCGTTATGGCTTGGGCTGTAAAACGCAGAACACAGCAGGACTAACACCCGGCAAGGAGGCTAATACAGCGGTGTACAAAATATACCGCCAAAGCAGGACGCTTGTTTAAACTGGCCGGCCATCTCCCTCAGCTTAAGGGGCGGCTATATAGCCGGAAGCGGTCGCGTCTTGTTTTGGAGGGGCCTAAAAATGCGCCAAGCCGGGGGGTTTTAA
>JAEWYJ010000053.1 GCA_023395695.1 Bacillota bacterium
CTCCAACAGCTCGCGCAGCATAGCTTCAATCTTTTCATCCAGACCCAGTACCGTCAAGTCAGCGCCAAAGACGGCCGGATTTGACAGAATACTTTTCAGCTTATTGCCAAGGCTTCCGGGGTTGCCCAGCGTAACGCCCTCAAGCTGCGCCTGAAGCTGCGCCAGCATCGGGTCGCTGCTGCATTCCATAGGCGCGCCCTGGTCATCCATCGCCAGCAGGTAGCGCAGCCAGCCTGCAATGGCTAATGGGATAAAGGTCAGGCTTCGCACATCCAGATCAGGTCGCTGTTCATACGCCTTGATCGTTTCGCCAAAGCGGATTGAAACCTTCTGGCTTGTGTCGGTCGCAATGCGCTGGGGCGTATCGGGAATAAAGGGATTGGGCAGGCGCTGCTCAACCACCTCGCGAATGAAAGCCTCAGGCGACAGAATACCGGGGTCTACGACGACCGGCATGCCCTCATCGTAGCCGATGCGCTCTGCCAGTGCCTTGAGCTGAGGGTCCTTCATCTCGGCGGCAATGCTGTCGTACCCCAGCAGGCAGCCATAAACGGCCAGTGCGGTGTGCAGGGGGTTTAAGCAGGTTGTCACCTTCATTCGCTCGGTGTCGTTGACGGTCTGGCGGTCGGTCATATAGACGCGGGCCTTTTCAAGCGGGGGCCGCCCATTGGGGAAGTGATCCTCCACCACGAGATACTGCGGTATCTCGGCGTTGACAAATGGCGCGATGAAGGTGTTTTTGGAGGTGATAATAGGGGCCTTATCCTCAATGCCGTCCCGGTCAAGCGCTTCCTGCACGACCTTGGCGGGGCGCGGGGTGATCTTGTCAATCATTGTCCAGGGAAAAGCCACCTGCCCCTCATCCTGAACCCATGCTAAAAAGCCGTCGTCCACAAAGCCGTTTTCGTGCCACTTTTGCGCCACCGTCAGCACGCTGACACGCAGCTTTTCACCGTTGTGCGAGCAGTTATCCATGCTGACAACCGCAAGCGGCACGGCGCCTGCTTTGTAGCGCTCGAGCAGCAGAGCGGTTACCATGCTCATGGCGTGGGTGCATTGCGTCGGCCCGTTTTTAAAGTCCGCTTCAACAAAGGGGAAAAACGCCCCCTGCAAATTGTTGAGCGCATAGCCCTTTTCAGTAATGGTAAAGCTCACCATTTGCAGCGAAGGGGCGCGAAACGCATTTTTAAGCTGCGCCATATCCTCTGGATAAGCGCCGCCCGCCCGCAGGCCCTTGGCTATAGAAGCAACGACACTTTTCTCCATGCCGCCATCCGGTTTTAAGCTGACCATCAGCGTCATGGCGTCAAACGGATCGTATATTTTGTCGATAATATCATAGTCAAAGGTGTCGGCCGCAAGAATACCGGTCTCGCTCAGGCCCTGCTCCAACAGCGACTGTTGAAGTCTGGCGATAAAGCCGCGAAAAATATTCCCTGCGCCAAAATGCACCCAGACCGGCGCTTTTTCGGTTGCTTCGGTCATTTTTTGCCAGTCAAAGCCCGGCAGTGCCACGCCGGCGGCTTCCCACGGAGCGCGGTTTTGTATCCCCTTAAAGCTTAGCTTCATGAGATTGCCTCCTCACTTCTTCGACATCTTCTCAATGGCCTCCCACAGGCCATTGAGATAAGTGATGCCCAGCGCGCGGTCATAGAGGCCATAGCCGGGCCGCCCGGTTTCATCCCAAATCATGCGGCCGTGGTCGGGGCGCACATAGGTGTCCGGGCAGGTATCATAAATGGCCTTCATAATGGCGAACATATCAAGATCGCCGTCGGAGGAGAGATGGCTTGCCTCGCGGAAGTGGTGGTGGCCAAGGTGCTTGACATTGCGCACATGCATGCAGCCGATGCGGCCCATCTCGCCAAAATGGCGGATAATAGCGGGAATATCGTTTTCAGGATTGGAGCCCAGAGAACCGGTGCACAGGCATACGGTGTTGCTGGGTGAATCGTACAGCTTGACGATCTTGTCAAAATCGGCCATGCTGTGC
This sequence comes from Bacillota bacterium, assembly GCA_023395695.1. Lineage (GTDB taxonomy): Bacteria > Bacillota > Clostridia > Oscillospirales > Ruminococcaceae > Yanshouia. The sequence continues at coordinate 1,994 of JAEWYJ010000053.1, forward strand.
GCAATGCGGGGCAGGCCAAAGATGGGCCAGGCCGGGTCGTCGGGATGACAGGCCATTACAACGCCGCATTCCTCACAGGTAGGAATAATGCCGTCAAGAAAATACTTATAATTTTCGCGCAGCATGTCGGGGGTCAGGCCCTCATAACGTTTGAGCGTTGTCTCAAGCTCGGCTAAGCGCTCGGGCTCCCAGCCGGGCAGCGAGAAGCCGTTGCTGTTGGCAGCCGTACGGCGCACAATTTCAAGCGGCGTCATATTGCCCAGCTCTTTCTCGTCAAAATACAGGCTGTTCGAGCCGTCTCCCTCAATGGGGTGCGCCAAATCGGTACGCAGCCAGTCAAAAACCGGCATAAAGTTATACACAATAACCTTGATACCGTACTTTGCCAGATTGCGGATGGTGATGCGGTAGTTTTCAATGTATTGGTCACGGGTCGGCAGGCCCATCTTAATGTCCTCATGAACATTAACGCTCTCAATGACCTCGCACTCCAACCCGGCGGCATGCACCTCATCGACATAGGCTTTAATTTCTTCCTCGGTCCAGACTACGCCGGCGGCCCTGTCCAACAGGCCCATCAGCCCGGAGGTACCGGGAATCTGCTTGATCTGGCGCAGCGTAATCTTGTCGCTGTCAGAGCCAAACCAGCGGAATGTCATCTTCATAAAACTTTTCTCCTTTACTTAAACAGGTTGGGCAGCAGCATGCTGATGGACGGCACAAAGGTGACCAGCAGCAGCGTGATAATCATGCACACATAAAAGGGTAGCGTCGCTTTGACAACCCGTTCCATCGGCACCTTAGAGACTGCGGAGCCGATAAAGAGCACCGCGCCCACAGGCGGGGTCAAAAGTCCGATACCGCAGTTAAGCACGATGATAATACCAAACTGCACAGGATCAATGCCAATTTCCATCGCCAGCGGCAGCAAAATGGGGGTGGCAATCAGAATAATGGGCGCCATATCCATAATGCAGCCCAGAACCAGCAGAATCAGGTTAATCAGCAATGCCAGAATAATGGGGTTATCGGTCAGGCTGGTAATAGCGCTGGCCGCCATTTTTGGCACGTGCAACGTGGTCAGGCAGTAGCCGAACACGCTGGAGGTAGAGATGAGAATGAGCACAATGGCCAGTGTGTCCACGCAGTCACTCAAGGCGCGCCAAACACCCTTCCAGTCGAGCCCCTTATAGATAAACACGCTGACGATCAGGCTGTAAATAACGGCGATTGCGGCCGACTCGGTAGCGGTGAAGACGCCGCCCACCACGCCGACAACAACAATCAACACAGCGGCCAGTGCCCAGAAGGAGGTGCCCAGCTGCCGGATAAGCTCCTTGATGCTAAAAGGATCGCCCTTGGGGTAATTGCGCTTGACCGAGATAATGTAAGAACCCACCATCAGGCTCAGGGCCAGCAGCGCACCGGGCAGATAACCCGCCAAAAAAAGGCTGCCAACCGAAATGCCCCCCGCGGTGGTGGCGTAGATAACCATGTTGTGGCTGGGCGGCACCAGCAGGCCCTCGCAGGAGGAGGTGATGGTAACCGCTGTGGAAAAATCGTCATCATAGCCCTGATCGACCATCATGGGAATCATGATAGAGCCGATTGAGGCGGTGTCGGCGGCGGCTGAGCCCGAAATTCCGCCAAAGAAATAGGATGCGACAATATTCACCATCGCCATGCCGCCGCGCATCCATCCGACGCAGGCGTTAGCTAATGCGATAAGCTTTTCGGAAATACCGCCCGTACCCATTAAAACGCCCATTGTTATAAAGAAGGGAACCGCCATAAGGCTGAATGAGCTGATGCCCTTAACCATATGCTGGCAGACGGTGCTCAGGTTCAGCCCCTGAGACAGCAGGCATAAAACCGAGGAGAGCGCAACGGCGTAGGCAATTGGAAAACGCAGCAGAATCATGATAAAGAAGCTGGACAGTAAAACGATAATTGCCATGGTCTGTACAGTCATATTATTCAGCCTCCTTCACAAAAAAGCTTCTGATATGGTTATAAAGCGCTTCCAGCTCAAAGACAAGCATGGCGGCGCCGGCCAGCGGAACCGGGAAATACATCCAGAATCGGGAAACCTTGGGCATTGACACATAGGTGCCCTTTGCACCGATTCCGGTGGCATAGCGCCAACCAACGGTAATCATGATGACCGCCAGAATCAAAACCGCAACATCGGCGAGAATGTCAAGGCTTTTAACCACATTCTTGGGCAGATAGGTATCAAGCGCGGTCATTCGGATATGCGCGCCGCGGCGGATGGCCAAAGCCGCAGAAAGCACCGCCATGTAAGCCATGCAGGTCAGAATGACCTCCTCGCTCCAGGACGGGTCAGGAATAAACGAAATGTAACGACCGGCGACCGACATGGTGGCAATAAGAATGTCTAAAATCAGAAGCAGCTTGCAGACTAACATGACGCCGTTATATGCCTTGTCGTAGATCGGCTTGAGCTTGTCAAGCGTATTGAAAATTGCGGGCATATGGTCTCCTCCTCATATGTGGGTGGATAGAAAGGGCACAGGGGCTTTTCCCCTGCGCCCTCTTTCTCGCGGGTTTGAATTTAAAGAGAATGCGACCTGTTATTTCATGTCGACAAGCTTCTTGTACAGCTCGGCCTGGTCGGCGGTGCTGCTCTGGATGATGT
>JAEWYJ010000093.1 GCA_023395695.1 Bacillota bacterium
CCTCGACAATAACGCCGGAGGAATCCTTGCGCTCCTTCTTGGGCTTGACCGCAATGGTCGTCGGCGCAGGCTCCGGCCGGTAAATCCGGGCATATTCTTCCCGTAAATGCGGTATAATGCGCGAAAAAGGCAGCCCGCCATAGCCCAAAGCCGCCGCAAGATCCACAGCGGTGTTCAGGTGCTGGCGTTTGGCCTCGGCAGACAGCAGCTGCTCGCGCTGCTCGTCGGTGAGTACGATGCTGGCACGCTTGAATTCGCGGTCGATCATCGCGTTGCCCTCGAGGATATTTTCCTCGCGCCGCTCCTTTTTGAACCAAGCCCGAATTTTGTTGCGGGCCTCGGTCGTTTTAACAATGCCCAGCCAGTCGCGGTTAGGCCCCTGCGTCTTGGAGTTGGAGGTGATAATCTCGACGATCATACCGGTCTGCACCTCGGTGTCAATCGAGACAATCTTGCCGTCGATGCGTGCGCCGGTCATGCGGTTGCCGACCGCCGAATGGATCGCATAGGCAAAATCCAGCACGGTGGCCCCTGCCGGCAGACTGATAACGTCGCCCTTAGGGGTAAAGACAAAAACCTCCTCCGGGGCGATATCGGATTTTATCGAGCTGACAATATCCTCGGCGCCCTCGCCGTCCTGCTGGTTTTCAATGAGCTGGCGCACCCAGGACAGGCGTTCCTCCAGCTTATCCTTGCCCTGAATACCGACCTTGTATTTCCAGTGTGCGGCAATGCCGTATTCTGCGGTGTAATGCATATCCCAAGTGCGTATCTGCGTCTCGAACGGAATGCCTTCTTTATCGAATACGGTGGTGTGCAGCGACTGGTACATGTTCTGCTTCGGGGTCGAAATATAATCCTTAAAGCGGTTTGGAATGGGCCGGAACATATCGTGGATAATGCCCAGAATGTTGTAGCACTCAATGACCGAATCGACGATGATGCGCACGGCGTAAATGTCAAAAACCTCATCAAAGCCGCGCCCCTGCATATAAACCTTGCGGTAGATGCCATAGATGCTCTTGACGCGCCCCTCGATGTAAGCATTGGGATGTTCCGATTTAACGCGCTCAAAGATGCGCTGCTTGATGCTGGCTAAAAACTGCTGGCGCTGCTCGCGCGCGGCAAGCTGACTTTCAATTTCGGCATAGGCAATTGGGTCAAGATAGCGCAGCGAGATATCCTCAAGCTCCTCCTTGATGCGGCGGATGCCGAGGCGGTCGGCGATGGGCGCATAGATCTCCATCGTTTCAAGCGCCTTATAGCGCCGCTTCTCATCGGCGAGGTACTGAAAGGTTCGGGCGTTGTGCAGCCGGTCAGCCAGCTTGATAATGACGACACGGATATCCTGCGCCATTGCCAGCAGCATCTTGCGCAGGTTCTCGGACTGCTGTTCCTCCTTGGAGGAATACGGAATTCTACCCAGCTTGGTCACACCGCCCACCAGCAGCGCCACATCGTTGCCAAAGCTTTTTTTAATGGTAGCCATTTCAATGTCGGTATCCTCAACGACATCGTGCAGCAGCGCGGCGGCGACCGATTCGGTGTCCATCCCCAGCTCCACAAGAATTTTGGCGACAGCCAGCGGATGGATGATATACGGCTCGCCCGAGCGGCGCTTCTGCTCACCGTGGGCTTCGGCCGCCATCTGATAAGCGCGCTCAATAACCTCCAGATTATAGCTTTTGCCGGTCTGGAGAATAAATTGTTTCAGATCTTCAATTGAAAATGATTGGCTGTCGTTCATAATTGTTGCTGTAAGCTCCTTATAATTGAAGAATGCTCAAGCTGTACGCGGGCGGCCGTGGGATCGACCGTCAGTATTGCAGCCTCCTGCGAGACGGTCTTTTGCAGCAGGCCCAGCTCCTGCAACACTTCAAGTGCGATGCGATAGCGTAAATAATCAATCGGCTCCTGCTGTATAATGTGGCAGTAAAGCGCGTTTGGCGAAAAACTGACCGACCCCTGACGCTTGATGTAGCGGTATACCACCGCCACCTCCTCGCGGGTGGGTATCAGCGCCGGGCTTAAGCCCTCCCGGCGCAGGTAGCTGTCATAGCGCTGCTCGCCACACACCAAAAGGCTCATGTCGCTGCCGGACAGCCGGATGCCCTTGAGCTTGAGCGAAACACTCTGCTGTCCCTGATAGTCGTTGATCGAAGCCGAAAACGCAATGTCCACCGTGTCCCCTGCCACGGCGCAAAAGCCGTTTGGGCGGGCGGTAAAGCACAGCACATTAAAACGGACGCCATCCTGAACGAGGCACAGCTTACAATATTTTCCCTCCGAAAGCGAAAGAACGCGCTCCAGGCGCGCGTCGGCCACCATAAATACCGGTGCGGGGTTCTGGCTGCCGAACGGCTCCAGGCAGTCAAGACCTTTGACCTGCTCTACCGTCAGCAGTCGCGGCGGCACAACGCTGTCCACTCTAAGGCGCGGCGCCGGCATAACAGGATAATGGGCAGCGGCAAACCGCTGCAAGCCTTGGTTAAATTCCGGCAACCGGGCGGTATCAAGCGAAAAGCCCGCCGCCATTGGATGACCACCGTAGCGGGTCAGGCTGCCGCCGCAGGCCGCCACCGCCTCAATCAGCGAAAAGCCCTCGACACTGCGCCCCGAGCCCTTGGCGCTTTCCCCTTGTGTTGCGACCAGCAGGCAGGGCTTGCCGAAGCGCTCGACCATGCGGGAGCAAACAATGCCCACGATACCCGCATTCCAGTCCTTGCCGGAAAATAACAGAATTCTGTTATGTATTAGCGACGGGTCGGCAAGCAGCTGCCCGGCAATATCGTCGGTAATCTTTTTTTCGTCAGCCCGACGCTGCTGGTTAAGTGCTTCAAGCCGGTTTGCCAGTTCGGCGGCCTCTTCTTCGTTTTCAGTCAGCAGCAGCATCACGGCCAGATCGGCCGAATCGAGCCTGCCCGCGGCATTAATGCGGGGCGAAATTCCAAACGCCACCGATTCGCCGGTCAGCGTCTTACCGGTAAGACCCGCTGTCTCAAGCAGCGCGCGCACGCCGGGCCGGTGCGAGTCGGCCAATAGCTCCAGCCCCCGCTGCACAAAGCAGCGGTTCTCGCCGACGAGCGGCACAACATCCGCCACCGTACCGATGCACAAAAGGTCGGCATATTCCTCCAAAAGCGCTTCGCCGCGCTCCCCCTCCATTGCGCAGAGCAGCTTGAACGCGACGCCGACGCCAGAAAGATCTTTAAACGGATAGCCGCAATCGCCGCGGTGCGGGTTGACGACCGCAGCCGCCGCAGGCAGCGTCTCTCTGGGCTGATGATGGTCGGTCACCACCACCCGCATTCCCAGTGCGTTGGCATAGTCAATTTCCTCCAACGCGGAAACGCCGTTGTCCACCGTAATAATCAACGAGACGCCCATCCGGTTCAAATCGTCAATAGCGGGGATGCTCAGGCCATAGCCTTCCTTTTCCCGATGGGGAATATAATAGCAGCTCCTTGCCCCGATTGATTCAAAATAGCTCTTAAGCATCGCAGTCGAAGCGACGCCATCGCAATCATAGTCGCCAAAAATACAGATAAATTCCTCATTCTCAATGGCCTCCTGTATCGTCTCAAGGGCAGGCGCCATGTCGCAAAGCAGCATGGGGTCACAAAGCACATCCTCAGGCGCACAGGCCGAAAGCTGTTTGGCCCCGTCTGCGTCATAGCCGCGGCAGGCAAGCACCAGCGAAGCCAGCTCAGACATGCCCGTCATGCTGCGGTGCAACTGTTCGGCCGCGTCGCCGCACGCCGCGGGAATATCCCAAACCTGTGCCTTCATTCAAACGCCCCCTTTTGTTTTGAAATTGCCGGATATGTTCCGCACGTGAAAATTGTAATATAAAGGCTGCAAGCCCCGCAACGGGGCAAGCCGTAGAAGTTTAACGTATAAAAAGCAGATGCGGCCCCGCTGATAGCACAGCTGAATTCGTCCTCACTTAAAGCGCCCGTCAAAATAAAACCTGCGTATGCAGATTGTCCCGACCATAGCTGTTCCGTACGAATAGCCACTGTGAGGGCCGGTAAACCGCATCATTTGCGCACCGACAGGCAGCAAGCCGCGTTAAGCGGCGAGCCGTTGCACATAATTCCGGGTATAATAGCCACAACGCGGCTATTATACCATAGCCGCCCTTGCAATTCAATATTATTGCCCACTTATTGGCCTTGTATAGCGGTTCATCAACGCCAAAGCGCAGCGCATCCCATCCACAGCGGCACTCATAATGCCGCCGGCATAGCCCGCCCCCTCGCCGCAGGGATAAAGGCCGTCAAGCCCCTGAGCGACGCAGTCGCCACCGCGCAGTACCCGCACCGGGGAGGAGGTTCGCGTCTCAACACCGGTAAGCAGTGCCTGCGGGGCGTCAAAGCCAGAAAGCTTTTGACTCAAAATCGGCAGTGAACGCCGCATAAAGGCCGTGACCTGCGGCGGCAATACGGCTGTAAGGTTTGTTTCCTTTACACCAATTGGATAGCTGGGTTCTACGCACACCGTCCCGCCTGGCAAAGGCTTTTTTAAGAAATCAGCCACCCGCATGCAGGGCGCTTTATAATTCCCGCCAGCCGCTTTAAAGGCAGCCAGCTCCAGCCCTTGCTGGAAGGCAACCGCGTCTTCCCAGCTGCGGCCATAGTCGTCGGTATCCACCGAGACGACCAGCGCGCTGTTGGCATTTTTTAAATTCCGTGCGCGGTAGCTCATGCCGTTTGTCACCGCTTGTCCCTCACCTGAAGCGGCGGCGACCACCATGCCGCCCGGGCACATGCAAAAGGTATAGGCCGCACGCTGTCCCTCCCGGTGGGAGAGCTGGTATTCCCCCGCGGGCAGGTTGGGGTGTCCGGCAAAGTCACCATAAATTGCCCTGTCAATCTCGGCCTGTAGGTGCTCAATGCGCACTCCGACCGAAAATGCCTTGGGCGCCAGCAAAGCGCCGCTATGGGCCAAAGCCGAAAAGGTGTCCCTCGCGCTATGGCCGACTGCTGCAATGACTGCTTCGGCCTCCAGAACGCCCCCGTTACAAGCCACACCGAAAACTGCGCCATTCCTGACCTTAAAAGCCTCGACACGGCTGAGAAAATGAATTTCGCCACCCAGTGAAAGAATCTCCCCGCGGATGCTTTTGACAACATTTCGCAGCAGATCGGTACCGACATGGGGCTTTGCCTTAATCAGAATATCCTGCGGTGCACCGTGACGCACCAGCTCAGCAAGCACGTGGCCGCAAAGCGGGTCGTTGATACGGGTGGTCAGCTTGCCGTCCGAGAAGGTTCCGGCGCCCCCCTCGCCAAACTGAACATTGGCATGGGGATTGAGTACGCCGGTCTGCCAGAAGCCCCCGACAGCGGCCACGCGATCTTCCATCGCCGCACCACGCTCCAGCACAATGGGGCGGTAACCGTTTTGCGCAAGCAGCAGCGCCGAAAACATGCCCGCCGGCCCAAAACCGACCACAACCGGCCGGCTAAAAAGGGGCGTTTCCCCGGTTTTAATTTCAACAGCTGCCGGGGGTACCAGCAACGAAAGATTCCTGATGTTCTCTTGAAGCAGCTTTTCTCCGAGCGTGTCGGCCACCTCAAGCGCCACGGTGCTGACAAAGTGTACCGGCAAACGGCGCCCCCGCCGCGCATCCACCGAGCTGCGCACCAGCCTTGCCGAAACCACCTGTGCTGTTTTTAATCCTAACTGCGCAACGGCGACGGCGGGCGCCGCATCGACTCCCTGTGCCACCGACGTGTTAACCTGACTCAGTTGCAAAAGCATATATTGGCTCCTTTAATACGAATTATTCCGTGCAATATCTATAGGAAATGCTCTGATAAAACGACAAATCCAGCGAGCCGAGGGATATTCATAAAACCCATAGCCTTCGACCACTCGGCCACAAAACGGACTGTCGCCGGCACTTATAGCCGACCAGCTTCAAACCTCGCCCATCTTGACGGCCTGTTTTCCGTGCTGTTGCTCGTTTACCGTATCTGCCTACACAAAAAGCAGGGGCACTGCCTGATGCTCGCGCAGCGCCCCTGCTTTTGTATTTTCTACTTGCTCTTAACAGTTACCCGCGCAGTATAGCGGTCGCCATAGGCCCAGCAGGTACTCTTTCCGGGAACCAGAATATCGACCGGCACTGTGATCTGCCCGGTACGAAGATCGGCCTCGGCCATGTCGATCTGCGCAACCAGATCCTTTGAGGTCAGCGTTTCAAGCTCCCCTTCCGGGCCGTAAACCGTTACGTTTGGAATACTCTTGCTCTGAATTGTCACATCGTACTCGTCCGAAAGATTGACAATGTAAATACCGCTGCTGTCAATGTTAAGCTCCTTCTCGCCAAAGCCCTCCGGCATGAACTGTATGCTCAGTTCGTCAATGCCTTCCACCGAAATAAAGCTCGGCGGCAGCGACAAATCGTAGAACATATGCATGTCTGGCGCAATACTGCGCATGTCCAGATAGCCCAGATGCAGCTCGTTATAGGACGCGATAAGGTCGGCCGGGCCGGCAATCTCAATTTCCTCAGGGGAAATGATATATTTGAGTGTATCCAGATCAAAATCGGTCGGGACATTGACAAAGTCGAAGGTCACCGGCACCGTCTTCTTCTTGAGCACCGGCAGCGTCACCGAGACGGTCTTGCTGTCGTACTCAAAATAAG
>JAEWYJ010000109.1 GCA_023395695.1 Bacillota bacterium
GCTGTATAGAGCACCGCAAAGCCGTCGGCGATATCGGTATCGGTCACGGCCTCGGCAGGATTATGGCTGATTCCACCCTTGCAGGGAATAAAAATCATCCCCGCATCGACGACCGCGGCGGCATTCATGGCGTCGTGGCCCGCGCCGCTGGGCATCACCTTGTATTTAATGCGGCACTTGTCGGCGGCCTTGCGAATGACGCCGATCATGCGGACGCTCATCGGCACCGGTGCGTCGCTGCTGATAACGCGGTGGGTACACTGCACACCGCGCCGGTCGGCGATGGATTTAAGGTGCCGCTCAACGCCGAGCACGCAGCGGTTGATGCTGTCGATGTCGATGCCGCGGATATCCACCGCCATTTTCACGACGCCGGGCACCACGTTCATCGAGCCCTGCACCAGCTCACAGAGCGTAACGGCTGCTACCGACTGGTTGACGGCCTCAGCGTTGCCAATGCGCTCAACCGCCAGTATAAATTCGGCGGAGGCGGCCAGCGCGTCGCGCCGCAGGTGCATGGGGCAGGCGCCGGAGTGGGCGTATTCGCCCCTGATTTCAACAGCCAGCCGGGTAGGTGCGGCAATGGCCGACACCACACCGACCGAAATGCCGCTGCTTTCAAGCAGCGGGCCCTGCTCAATATGTAGCTCCAGCATAGAAGCGGCGCTTTTAAGGCGCTTGCGCCCCGCCTCAGGGTGCGCAGGGTTCAGCCCGCGCGCCACCAGCGCGTCAAAAAGCGAGACACCGTCCCGGTCGGTCATTGTTTTAAGCTGCTCCGGCTCAATACGCCCGGCCAAAAGCTTGCTGCCCACCGTGGGGTAATTAAAGCGGGACGACTCCTCGGTCGGGAATACCACAAGCTCAATGGCGCGCCGGTGGCGCACACCGCCGCGCTTAATCTGCCGCATGGCCCAAAAGCCCAGCATCACGCCCAAAAGCCCGTCATATTTGCCGCCGTTGCGCACCGTGTCGATATGGGAGCCGACCAGTACGGCAGGCAATGCAGGCTCGTCGCCCTCCAGTCTGGCCCAAATAGCGCCGGTGGCATCAACCTCAGCCGTAAGCCCCTCCCGCGTAAGCATGTCGATCAGCGTTTGACGCGCCTGCATGTCCTCGTCGCTCATCGACAGGCGCTCGCAGCCGCCCTCGGGCGTTTTGCCAATGTCCGTCATCGCTTCAAAGTCCTTTAAAAACTCGGCAAGCTCCAGTTTCATGTTGTTCCCCTCCTGCTGACAAATTAAAATTGCGTCAAAAGCAACGCGCTCCAATAAAAACAAACGGCTGATCGCTTGGGTTATTTAATAATGTGAAGGGTCTGCATGGGTTGAACTGCCGCGCGGCGTGCGCCGTTGCGTTTTATCGATGTATGGCCGCTTTTAATGCAGATAGGTTGCGCTTTTCATAAAGCCGTCCACAAGGCTGTCCACCACCACAAAGGCCGCTGCAGTGCCCTTGGCGACGCATTCGGTGGGGTCGGGGGCAATGTGCACATCCAGCCGGGTGCTCTCATGCAGCAGGCGGTCAATGCCATGCAGCAGCGCGCCGCCGCCGGTCAGCGTCAGTCCGTTACGGTATATGTCGGCCGCCAGCTCGGGCGGCGTACTCTCCAGAATGCGGCGCACCGCCGAGACAATCAGCTCCATGCATTCCGACAGCGCTTCGCAAAGCTGCCCGCGGGTAATGGTCATCTGGCCGGGCAGTCCGGTGCTCAGGTCGCGGCCCTTAATGTCGATGGCGCAATCTTCTTCGGGCGTAAAGCAGACGCTGCCACAGGCAATTTTGGCGCGCTCGGCCATGCGCTCGCCGATGAGCAGCCCAAAATGCCGGCGGACATATTTGACAATGGCCTCGTCAAACTTGCGCCCCGCCATACGCACCGAGGTTTTACACACAACACCGTTGAGGCTCAGCACCGCAATATCACTCGTACCGCCGCCAATGTCGAGAATAATATGTCCCTCCGGCTTGGCGATGTCGATGCCCGCGCCGATGGCGGCGGCAACCGGCTCCTCAATCAGGTAAACCTTGCGCGCCCCCGACGAGAGCGCCGCCGATACAACGGCGTTGGCCTCCACCTCGGTTACGCCGCTGGGCACGCAGATGACAACGCGCGGCTTTATAAGGTTGTTCGGGTAAATTTTGCGGATAAAATGCGTAATCATCGCCTTGGTCATCTCAAAGTCGGAGATGACGCCGTCCGAAAGCGGCATAGCGGCACGTATGCGGTCGGGGGTGCGCCCAAGCATGCGGTAAGCCTCCTCGCCCGCCGCGATAATGTCGCCGCTGCGGCTGTCCACCGCCACCACCGAAGGCTCCTTCAGAAGCAGCCCCTTTTGCATATCATAAATAATAACGGTCGCCGTACCGAGGTCGATTCCGATATCGTTAGAAGCCATTGTCAAATTTCCACCTTTCAAAAAAGAGCGAATGCCTGTTTGATGCCGATGCGCTGCGCCGACGCCGGACGCATCTGTGCCCAAGGACATATCTGCTTCTAATCATAGCACATCATTGCAGATTTTGCGCACGTTTTTTGGTGAATAGTTCTTTAAAGGATAAATTTTCCTGAGCAAAGCACAACATTTATATATTTGCGCTGGTACGCGGGAACGGCCCCACCCTCTGCCCCCGGCCCCGCACCGGCGCACGCATCCAAGTTCTAATAATAACCCCCCGCGCCCTGCCCAAATTCTAAAAATCCGGTCAGGATGCGGGGGGAAATATGCGCCAGCTGTTCCTTTTAACTAACGTTGGCTGCCATAAACGGCATCTTTGCCGAGCAATTGCTCAATTTCAAGCAGGCGGTTATATTTGGCGACCCGCTCGCTGCGGCAGGGCGCGCCGGTCTTAATCTGGCCCGCATTGACGGCCACGGCCAGATCGGCGATAAAGGCGTCCTCCGTCTCGCCGGAGCGGTGCGAAATAACCGTAGCATAACCGCAGGACTGCGCCAGCGATATGGTGTGCAGCGTCTCGGAGAGCGTGCCAATCTGGTTGGGCTTAACCAGAATGGCGTTCGCGACGCCGCTGTCAATGCCCCGCTGCAACCGCGTAGGATTGGTCACAAACAAGTCGTCGCCAACCAGCTGCACCTTGCCGCCCAGCTGTTTTGTAAGCTGCTGCCAGCCTTCCCAGTCCTCCTCGCCGAGGCAATCCTCCAGCGACAGAATCGGGTAGCTGTCGCAGAGCTTCTCCCAGTAGTCGCAAAGCTGCTGGGTCGTATAGGGCGTGCCGCGCTTGAGCGCGACGTAGCCCCCCTCGGGCACCGACCACTCGCTGGCTGCGGCGTCAATTGCAAGCTTAACCAGGTCGGTATTCAGGCCCGCCTTTTCAATGGCGGCCACAATAAATTCCAACGCCTGCTCGTCGCCTGCAAGGTTTGGCGCAAAGCCGCCCTCGTCCCCCACGCCGGCACCCAGGCCCTTGCTTTTAAGCAGCGACCCCAGCGCATGGTGAATCTCGCTGCCCCACTGCAGCGCCTCGGCAAAGCTGCCCGCCCCCACCGGCATAATCATAAATTCCTGAATAGCCATGTTGTTGTCGGCGTGGCGGCCGCCGTTTAAAATGTTCATCATCGGCACCGGCAGAATGCGTGCGAACCTGCCGCCCAAAAACTCAAACAGCTCCAGCCGGTGCTGCGCCGCCGCCGCACGGGCGCAGGCCATTGAGACGCCCAGCATCGCATTGGCCCCCAGGCGGGATTTGTTTTCGGTCTTGTCCAGCTGCATCATTACGCCGTCAACCGCGGTTATATTCCCGGCGCAAAGGCCGCATATGGCCGGGGCAATTTCCTGCTCTACCCCCGCGACGGCCTTGAGCACACCCTTGCCGCCGTAGCGCGCACCGCCGTCCCGCAGCTCGTGCGCTTCAAAGCTGCCGGTCGAAGCGCCGGACGGCACACAAGCCTCGCCCGACGCGCCCGCTTCCAGCGTTACCCGCACCTTAACGGTGGGATTCCCTCTCGAATCCAATATCTCCATGCCGTGCACCGCGCTGATTTTTTCATTAAACGGTTTCATAAAATTCTGCCTCCCTTTATTAATGTATATTGGCCCGTCCGACCGGACGTTAGACGGCGTATACCAAAAATGCGCCCACCCCGGTACGGGCCGACGCATTTGGCATGTGTGAGCATGCAATATGCTCTTTTAAGTATAGATTCGTCCGGTGGTGTTCGTCAAGCCCTCAAGCGGTAAAAATTGGAGCCGCGGGCTTTTTCGGGCAAAATGGCGGCGCTACGGATACGCCGCCCGTTTTCTGAGCCTGCCGCTCCGGGCCGGGCCAAAGGCGGGCTGACGCTTGGCCTGTGACGAGAATGACAAAGCGTGACAAATCAGGATTTTTTTGTGGGAATAACCCAAATCCCTATTAATAGCTGAGCGCCTTATAAAAGCCGTCCAGAATGCTTTGCGTTGCCTGCTCAATGCCCCTGTCATTTTGCACCACAAAATCGCTGCTGCTTTTGTAGATGGGCGTGCGCTGTTCCTTCATCTGGCGCAGCGCGTCAAGGCTTTTAGACAGCGGACGCCCGTCGGTCGGGAGCAGCTCCAGCGGGCGCTCCAGGCAGACAACCAGCCCGTTTTGCCGCATGGCTTCCACGTTCTTTTCGCGCAGCACCGCGCCGCCGCCGGTTGAAATAACCAGCCCGGTGCGCCGGCCTACCTCCCCGACCGTCTCGGCCTCCAGCGCGCGGAAATGTGCCTCGCCATGTCTGGCAAAAATATCAGGGATGCTCATGCCGGCCTTCCGGGCAATGATGTCGTCCATCTCAACAACCTCGCGTCCCATGCGCTCGGCACAGGCGGCCGCCAGCGTCGTCTTGCCCGAGCCGGGCATGCCCACCAGCACAAGGTTGGTCAGCTCCTTGCGCATCTTCTGCTCAATAATGCCTATTTGTTCGTCTGAAATCGGCATGTTGCCAAAGCGCTCGGCCGCATACTTGGCCTGCGCCACCAGCATTGAAAGCCCACCCCCGCACGGAATGCCCAGCCGCTTGGCCTTTAGCAGCAGCGCGGTGCACAGCGGATTATAAACAACGTCAATCAGGCCGCCAAGGCGGTAAAACCGCGTCAGCTCCAACAGACTCTGGCCGTTATTGGGGTACATGCCCACCGGCGTGGTGTTGACAATAATGTCGGCGTCGGCGTGCTCATAAACGTTCTGGTAATTGACAGCGCCGGTGCGTGAGACGACGACAATCTCCCGCGCGCCCTCGTGCCGCATAGCGGCGCGGGCCGTCAGGCTGGTGCCGCCGCTGCCCAAAACCAGCACCTTTTTATCCTTAAAACGAATATCCGCCCTGCGGGCCAGATATAAAAAGCCCGCATAATCGGTGTTGTCTCCCAGCAGGCGGCCGTCGGGCTGCATCATCAGTGTATTAACGCTGCCAATCTCGCGGGCGGCGTCGGTGAGCAGGTCGCAATGCGGAATCACCGTCCGCTTGTAAGGAATCGTAACATTCAGTCCGGCGAAATTACGCGCGGATAAAAACGACTCTATCTCGTCCTGCGGAATGCTCATCAGCTCGTAATCGTAACCGCAAAGCGCATGGTGGATCTGCTTGGAGTAGCTGTGTCCCAGCTTTTCGCCGATAAGGCCGTAGCGTTTGGTATCCTCTGCCATCATAATCATCCCATCCTATGCGTCGATATAGTTGCCCAGAAACACGAAGGTACCGGGGTTGTTTTGCAGCTCGCACAGCAGCTTGAGCACCGGTTCCGCGCAAACCGAGGCCTCAAGATCAAAATAAAACATAAACTCAAAATCCTTGCCGGGAATCGGCCGGCTCTCAAGCTTGGTCAGGTTGATGCCCAGCATCGAAAAGCGCGACAGCATGCCGGAAAGGGAGCCGGGGCTGTGCGGCAGCGTCATCATCAGGGAAATCTTGGACGCGCCCGGATAGATTTCCAGCTCGCGCGAGATGCAGATGAAACGCGTAAAGTTGTTGTCGCTATCCTGAATGCCCTCCGAGAGAATTTGCAGTCCGTAAAGCTCGGCGCACTGCCGCGAGGAAATGGCCGCAACGTCGTCGCGGTCCGATTCCGCCACCATTTTGGCCGCCATAGCCGTATTGGCGCAGACCGTAACCTTGACGCCGGGGTGCGCCTTTAAAAATTCGCCGCACTGTCCAATCGCCTGCTCGTGCGAAAAAACCTCGCGGATGCCCGCAATGGCCGCGCCCTTTTTACCCAGCAGCGCATGGGCTATGCGCAGACGGGTGCCGCGCACAATGCAGAATTTGTGGCGCTTCATCAGGTCGTACACCGCGCCCACCGAGCCGAACGAGCTGTTCTCTATCGGCAGCACGCCGTAGCGGCACAGCCCCTGCTCCACAGCCTGAAACACGCCCTCAAAGCTCTGGACATAAACAATCTCGGCATGGGGGAACAGCTTGTCGCAGGCCTGCTGCGAATAAGCGCCCTCAACACCCTGGCAGGCCACCACCGCCCGTCGGGGGAAAAGCGCCGGCGTGCTTTTCAGCGACGCTTCAATGCAGTTAGCCAGCGCGTTTTTTCCGGTCATCAGGCTGCTTTGGTAGGAGCGGCTCAGTTCAAACAGCGTGCGGAACAGCACCTGGGTATAATCCTCAAACGGCTCGCCCGCTTCCTGCGCCATCCGGTTTAAAATGGCGCGCTCGCGCTCTTTATCCAGCACCGGCAGGCTGTTTTCAAGCTTGTATCTGGCAATATCCATCGAGACGTTCATCCGCTCGACAAAAAGCTGCCCCATGCGGTGGTTAATGTCGTCTATGCGCACTCGCAGCGCGTTTAAATCTAAAGCCATTGATTTTTCCCCTTTTCTTCAATCAGCAGGTCGAGCAGCACCAGCGCTGTGGCCGCCTCCACGCAGGGAACGGCCCGCAGCACCACGCAGGGGTCGTGCCTGCCGGTAATGGCAAGCTCTGCGTTTTCTCCCGTCGAAAGGCTGACGGTCTGCTGGGTCTTTGCAATGGAGGGAGTCGGCTTGAACGCCGCCCTCAGCGTAACCGGCATTCCGGTTGAAATACCGCCCAAAATGCCGCCGTGGTTATTGGTCCGGGTCACAACCTGGCCGTCTTTCATCATAAACGGGTCGTTGTGGGCGCTGCCGCGCATGGCTGCGGCCGCAAACCCCGCGCCAAATTCGACGCCCTTAACGGCCGGAATACCGAAAACAGCCGCTGCCAAACGGTTCTCAAGCCCCTCGTACAACGGCTCGCCCAGGCCTGCCGGTACCCCGACGGCAGCGCATTCAATAATGCCGCCCACCGAGTCGCCAACGCTGCGCGCTGCGTCAATCTGCGCCTGCATGCGAAGCCCCGCCTCGTCCGAGAGGGTGGGAAACGCCTTTTGCGACAACGACAAAAGCTGCTGCGCCGAAACGGCGGCGGGATCAAACGGCGTATCGGCCTCTCCGCCGACGGCGGCAATATGCGCGCCCACCGTAATCCCCTTCTGCGCCAGAAGCTGCAAGGCTACCGCGCCCGCAAAGCAGAGCGGCGCCGTCAGCCTGCCGGAAAACTGCCCGCCGCCCCGAATGTCGTTTGCGCCGCCGTATTTAACGGCCGCGGCATAGTCGGCATGCATCGGGCGCGGCAGATCACGCAGCCGGTCATAGTCCTTTGAGCGGGCGTCGCCGTTTTGTATCGTAGCGCACAGCGGCGCGCCGCAGGTAACGCCGTTAACCAGACCGGAAAGAATCTGCGGGATATCCGCCTCGCTGCGGGCGGTGGAAAAACGGTTGGCGCCGGGGGCCCGGCGCCCCATAAATCGGTGGATGGCCTGTGTATCGAGCCGGACGCCCGCGGGCAGACCGTCGATCACCACGCCAATCGCCTCGCTGTGCGACTGGCCGAACACCGTAACCTTTAAAAGCTTTCCGAAGCTAGATGACATCGGCTTTTCCTCCCAGTCTTTTATAATCCTCAAAAAATTTCGGGTAAGATTTTTCAACGGCGGCAGCGTCGCGGATAATGACCTCCCCGGTGCAGATGGTGGCGGCAATGCTCATGGCCATGGCGATGCGATGGTCGTTAAAGCTGTTGATCTCGCCGCCCTTCAGGCTGCCGGTGCCCTCAATAATCAGGCCGTCCGGCAGCTCGGAGATGCGTCCGCCAAGCGCTGAGAGCGACTGGGCGATGGTCTGGAGCCGGTCGCTTTCCTTAATGCGCAGCCGCGCCGCATTAACAATTCTGGTCGTGCCGACCGCCGCGCAGGCCATAACCGACAGCACCGGCACAAGGTCGGGAATTTCGGCTGCGTCGATGGTAACGCCCCTTAAAATGCGCGGGGACGCGCTGGCATGGCTGCCTGTTTTCTCGGCGCGTGCGCCAAAGCGCTCTAAAAGCGGCACAATGGCGCTGTCGCCCTGCGCTGTGTCGGCTGAAAGCGCCGTCACGGTAACCGGGGCGCCCATTGCCCCCGCCGCCAGCCAGCACGCCGCGTTGGACCAGTCGCCCTCTGCGGTAATGCACCCCGGCGAGCGGTAGCGCTGCCCGCCCTTTATATGATAACCGCCGCCGTTGGGCAGCGCTGTAATTTCAATGTTAAACCGCGCGAGTGTGCGCAGCGTCATAGAGACGTAGCCCGCCGATTCCAACGGCGTGGTCAGAAGAATGTTGCTGTCACCGGCAAGCATCGGCAGCGCAAACAGCAGTCCGGAAATGTACTGGGAGCTGATATTGCCCGGCAGGGTAAACGTTCCCGCAGCCAGCGCAGAGCGCATATTAAAAGGCAGCTGCGCGGCATCAAAGGTACAGCCGTGGGCTTCAAGCTCTTCGCGCAGCGGCGAAAGGGGGCGCTGCGGCAACCGGCCCTCGCCCTCAATGCGGGTGGTTGGGCACAGCGCCGCCGCCACCGGCAGCAAAAACCGAAGTGTCGAGCCGCTTTCGCCGCAGTCAAGCACCGCACGCGCCGGCCTTTGGGCCATGGGCTCAACCCGCCACACACCCGCCTCGACCAAAGAAAAGTCCGCGCCAAGCGCCGAAAGACAGCGCATTGTCGCTTCAATATCGCGGTTTAACTCGCGGATGACCACCTCGGTGGGCGCGTCGCACAGCGCGGCGCAGATCAGGCAGCGGTGCGCGTCGGACTTTGAGGCGACGGCCCGCAGCGTGCCGCGCAGCGGCGAGGGCGTGATTCTGATATCCATAAAAATACTCCTTTTGGCTGTACCGTCAGCTTGGTTTATGCTTTGAGTCCCAGCGCAATCCAATCCTGCAGGGTGTCGGCCGCAATATCGCGCACCGCACAGCCGCCGGTACCGGTTGGAAGAATAAGCGCCAGCAGCGCGCCCCGACGTTTTTTGTCGCCGAGCGCCGCCTCAGCCAGCGCCGGGGCGCTGTAATTGCAGGTGCTCGGCAA
>JAEWYJ010000114.1 GCA_023395695.1 Bacillota bacterium
CAGAAAGCTTTACAAAACGTCAAACCACGGGTCACAAAATACGACGCTTCACTGCTTGTTGGAAAGGGCTGTCTATGCTATAATAAGTCAGATATACCCAGCTGGAAAACAAAGGGAGGTGTGGCCGGTGGTGGTGTTGGGCATAGACCCCGGGTATGCCATTGTCGGCTGCGGGGCGGTTTCTTACGAGCGGGGCCGTTTTACCCTGCTGGAGGCAGGCGCCGTTACCACGCCGCCCAAGGTGCCGTTTGAGGCGCGGCTAGAGGCCATTTACCGCGATATCTGCGCACTGCTTGAACGGGTTCGCCCCGACGCAATGGCGGTGGAGGAGTTGTTTTTTTCGCAGAACAAGACGACCGGCATCTATGTGGCGCATGCCAGGGGGGTCATTCTGCTGGCTGCGGCACAGTACGGCGTTGAGCCGTTTGAATACAACCCCATGCAGGTCAAGCAGGCGGTGGTGGGCTATGGCAACGCCGAAAAGCGGCAGGTTATGGATATGACCCGCAGGCTTTTATGTCTGGAAACCTGCCCCAAGCCCGACGACGTTGCCGACGCGCTGGCGGTTGCCATCTGCCATGCGCACAGCGCTTCGGTTTCCACGCTGCGCCGCGCGGTGCTAAACGACAACAACAGGAGGAACCGATGATTTATTCACTGAGAGGGAAGCTTTTGCTTGCCGAGCCGGGCGGCGTGGTAGTGGAATGCGCCGGCGTTGGCTACCGCTGCGCCGTGTCGCTCAATACGCTCTCGTGTCTGCCGCCCACGGGTAGCGCGGTGTTTTTACTCACCCATATGGCGGTGCGGGACGATTCGGTCGATCTTTTCGGTTTTGCGGATGCGCAGGAACTGGCAAGCTTTCGCCTGCTGACCTCGGTCAACGGCGTAGGGGCCAGACTGGCGCTGACGCTGCTCTCGGATTTTACCTCCGGGCAGCTGGCGCTGGCCGTCGCCTCGGGCGACGCCAAGGCGCTGACCCGCTCGACGGGCGTGGGCAACAAGCTGGCGCAGCGCATTGTGCTGGAATTAAAGGACAAGCTCGGCGGCTTTGGTTCCGCCGATACGAAGATGCTGGAGGCGGTTTCGGCCTCAAACACCAAGGGCGGCAACCTCAGCGAGGCTATTGCCGCGCTGGCCACGCTTGGCTACGGCCAGTCGGAGGCTGCCGGTGCTTTGTCCGACTGCACCGACGATATGCCGGTGGAAATGCTGGTCAAGCGCGGACTGAAAAAGTTGGCGCGGTTCTGACGGCGTTTACCGGTCAAACGCGACGGACAGGCCGGCGGTGTTTGCGCCGCAAAAGGCAAAGCCGCGCTAAATTCGGGGCATTTTTAATGCGATATGGTCTAAAGAGCAATTGTTAAAACGGCTGCCTGAGCCGTGACCATTGCCTTTAGGACGTCGCATCCCACGCTCAATAACCCTGAAAAGGAGGTTTTTTCTTGCTTAGAAGTGATGAAACCGATTTTGAAAACCGCATTGTTGCGCCGGAGTACACAGGGCTCGATTCCGAGACTGAGCTGTCGCTGCGCCCGCGCAGCCTTGATGAATATATCGGCCAGACCAAGGTTAAGGAAAACCTTAAAATATTCCTGGAAGCGGCGCGCCGCCGGGCGGAGCCGCTTGACCACGCGCTGTTTTACGGCCCGCCGGGTCTGGGAAAAACAACACTGGCGCAGATTATCGCCAACGAGATGGGGGTGCAGATTCGTGTTACCTCCGGCCCGGCGCTGGAACGTCAGGGCGACCTTGTCGCGCTTTTGACCAATCTCGGCGAGGGGGACATTCTGTTCATCGACGAAATTCATCGCCTCAACCGCTCGGTCGAGGAGGTTTTATACCCCGCCATGGAGGACTTTGAGCTGGATATTATGATCGGCAAGGGGCCGAGCGCCCGCTCTATCCGGCTGGATCTGCCGCATTTTACGCTTATCGGCGCGACAACCCGCGCGGGTCAGCTCTCAGCGCCGCTGCGTGACCGCTTTGGCGTACAGATGCGTCTGGAGCTGTATAATGCGGAGG
This sequence comes from Bacillota bacterium, assembly GCA_023395695.1. Taxonomy (GTDB): domain Bacteria; phylum Bacillota; class Clostridia; order Oscillospirales; family Ruminococcaceae; genus Yanshouia. The sequence continues at coordinate 2,023 of JAEWYJ010000114.1, forward strand.
AGCTGGCCGAAATTATCACGCGCAGCGCCAAAATTCTGGCTATTCCGTGCGAGGAGAGGGGCGCTGTTGAGCTGGCGCGCCGGGCGCGGGGCACGCCCCGTATTGCAAACCGGCTTTTAAAGCGGGTGCGGGACTTTGCACAGGTTATGGGCGACGGTGTTATTACCAACGATATTGCGGATATCGCCCTTTCACGGCTGGAGATAGACCGGCTGGGCCTGGACGCCATCGACCGGCGTATGCTGACCGTTATCATTGAAAATTACAATGGCGGCCCCGTCGGGCTTGAGACGCTTGCCGCCGCTACCGGCGAGGAAGCCATTACCATTGAGGACGTATACGAGCCTTACCTGATGCAGCTCGGCTTTCTGGCGCGCACGCCGCGCGGGCGGTGCACAACAGCCAAGGCCGCGCAGCATCTCGGCATTATTTCTCCGCAAATTGCGTCGGACCAGACTAGCTTACTTTGAGCTGCGGCAACATATCAATAGCTTGCGGGGCAAAATAAACGGCCCGGCAGGGGAGGAATTGCTTTGGGAAGAATATTTGGAACCGACGGCGCACGCGGCGTGGCCGGAATGGAGCTGACGGCCGAGCTTGGCATGAATATCGGCCGGGCCGCTGCAATGGTGCTGGTGGGGCAGACACATAAAAAACCGCTGGTCGTCATCGGACGCGACACCCGTGCTTCGGGCGATATGCTTCAGGCTGCGGTGACGGCGGGGCTGTGCTCGGTCGGCGCCGACGTGCTGCTGCTTGGCGTGGTGCCGACGCCGGCGGTCGCCTGTCTGGTGCGGCACTATAAGGCCGACGCGGGCGTTATGCTGTCGGCCAGCCATAACCCGTATGAATTTAACGGCATCAAGCTGTTTGGCGCAAGCGGCTATAAGCTGACCGACGCCGAGGAAGCTGAGATTGAGGCCATTATTCTTGACGGTGCCGTGCCCTACGATTTTAAAACCCATGGGGAGCTGGGCCGCGTTAAAAGTGCCGGGGACGCCGTGCGGCATTACATTGCGTCTATTGCCGCTCTTTATAACGGCGGCTTTTCGGGCAGGCTGCTGGTAGACTGCGCCAACGGCAGCGCCGCTGCAACCGCTTCAAGGCTGTTTGAAGCGATGGGTGTTGCGGCCGATTTTCTGGCCGATATGCCGGACGGCGTCAATATCAACGACGGCTGCGGCTCGACGCATATCGAGCGGCTGGCCCCGCTGGTGACGCGGGGCGGCTATGCGGCGGGGCTGGCCTTTGATGGCGATGCCGACCGGCTGCTTGCGGTGGACGAAAAGGGAGCGCTGCTCGACGGAGACGTGCTGCTGTCTATTTTAAGCGATTATCTGGCCGCGCAGGGCCAACTGAATGAAAACACGGTGGTGGTCACCTCAATGACCAACTTCGGCTTTTTTGAGCTGATGAAGACGCGCGGCACCCAAACCGAGATTACCAAGGTGGGCGACCG
>JAEWYJ010000143.1 GCA_023395695.1 Bacillota bacterium
GTATTGTTATGAATTCTATATTAATGCTTTTGGATAAAAACGCCAGAATGTCCTGCGAGGATATTGCAGCGGCAACCGGAAAAACCCTTGGCGAGGTGCGGGCCGAAATCAGAGCCTATGAGGAAAACGGCACCATCAAGGGCTACTCTGCGCTTATTGACTGGGAAAAGACCGACCGCAACTATGTTACGGCTCAGATTGCGGTCAAAACGGTCTTAAACGGCAAGCTGGGTTTCGACGACATTGCCGCCCAGCTGGCCAGCTTTGAGGAGGTCGAGACCGTCTCGCTCGTCAGCGGCGCATATGACCTGTCGCTGACCGTTTCGGGCAAGACGTTTCAGGAGGTTGCCATGTTCGTCGCCTCGCGCCTCTCTCCGATAGAGGGCGTGCAGTCCACTTCCACGAGCTTTCTGCTCAAAACCTATAAGGAGCGCGGCATAAAAGGCAAGCAGGACGCGGATATCAGGGAGGTGCGGGTTTGATAGACTATAACAAAGTGCTGTCTGCGACAGTTCAGGAAATAAAGCCCTCGGGTATTCGCCGTTTCTTTAATTTAGCCAACGAAATGGAAAACGTCATCTCGCTGGGCGTGGGCGAGCCCGACTTTAAGACCCCGTGGGCGGTGCGCCGTGCGGGCATTCATGCGCTTGAGGACGGCAAGACCTGGTACACCGCCAACGCCGGCATGGCCGAGCTTAAAAGCGAGATATCAAAATATCTGGCCCGCCGGTTTGAACTCAACTATAAAACCGACGAGCTGTTTGTTACGGTCGGCGGCTCGGAGGCGATTGACATGTGCATTCGCGCCCTTGTCGAGCCGGGCGATGAGGTTATGGTCTGCGAGCCGAGCTTTGTGTGTTATTCGCCGATTGCGGCGCTTTCTCACGCGAAGGTTGTGCCGATTGCCACCAGGGCCGAAAACGGTTTTTCGCTGACGCCGGAGGAATTAAAGGCCGCCATTTCGCCGAAGTCCAAGCTGTTGATTTTGCCGTTCCCCTCCAACCCGACCGGCGGCATTATGACCCGGGCGCAGCTAGAAGCCATTGCCGAGGTGCTGCGCGGCACCGATATTATGGTGCTTTCTGACGAGATTTACGCCGAGCTGACCTATGGCGGCGTGCGGCATACGTCGCTGGCCAATATCCCCGACATGTGGGAGCGCACGGTTGTGGTCAACGGCTTCTCAAAGGCCTATGCCATGACCGGCTGGCGCTTGGGCTATGCCTGCGGCCCCAAGCCGATTATCGACCAGATGCTTAAAATTCACCAGTACGCCGTTATGTGCGCCCCCACCGTCAGCCAGCTTGCCGCAATTGAAGCGATGAAAAGCTGTGATGACGCTATTCTTGAGATGCGCGACGAGTACGACATGCGCCGCCGCATGCTTGTCGACCGCCTCAATGCGATGGGTCTGAGCTGCTTTGAGCCGAAGGGTGCGTTCTATGTATTCCCGTGTATTAAATCCACCGGTATGACCAGCGCCGAATTCTGTGAGCGGCTCTTAAACGCCAAACGGGTTGCGGTTATTCCGGGTGACGCGTTCGGCGCCTGCGGAGAAGGCTTTATCCGCATCTCTTACTCCTATTCGATGGCGCACCTTATGACGGCGCTGGAGCGCATTGCAGAATTCTTAGAAGAAATTAAACAGGCATGACCGAGGTTGTAACGGCCAGAGCCTTCGGCAAGATTAATCTGACGCTTGGCATCACCGGCCGACGCAGCGACGGTTACCACACGCTGCGCTCGGTGATGCAGAGCATCTCGCTTTGCAACGAAATTAAGGTCTTCAGAACCGAGGGTGGAGGGGTTACGCTCAACTGTGACGACCCCGCCCTGCCGGTTGATGCGCGCAACACCGCCTACCATGCCGCACAGGCATTCCTGTGCTCGGCGGGGCTGCCGCGCCGCAGCGGCATCTTTATCAAGCTGCAAAAGCGGGTGCCGTATCAGGCGGGTTTAGGTTCGGCCAGCGCCGATGCCGCCGGCGTGCTTGCCGCATGTAACGTACTGTTCGGGCAGCCGCTCGATGCCCCGCGCCTGCTGGAGATGGGGGCCAAGGTCGGTGCGGACGTACCGTTTTGCCTTACGGGCGGCACGCAACTTGCCGAGGGTATTGGCGAGCTGCTAACGCCATTGCCGGCCTGCCCCGACTGTGCGCTGCTGGTGCTGCACCCCGGCGAGGGCGTGTCAACGCCCGAGGCGTACCGCCGGTTCGACGCGCTGCAAAACCCGTTTCAGCCCGACGCGGCCCCGATGCGCGCGGCGCTGCAAAGCGGTGACCTGCGCCGTGTGGCCTCGGCCTGCGGCAATGTGTTCGAGCAGTGCTGCCCCGTAGCGGCGGTCGCCCAAATGAAGGCGGCGCTGACCGGTGCCGGTGCGCTTGGCAGCGCCATGAGCGGCTCGGGTACCGCGGTGTTTGGTATTTTCGCCAATGTGCCCGCCGCCGAAAAAGCGCGTGCGGCGCTGCTGCCCTTTGGCTGGAAAAGCTGGCTGGCGCAGCCGGTGGCTTGCGGCGTTATGGTGGAATAGGCTTTTGGCGTGTATGAGTATTCAAACGCAAAAAACGGTTCGGCAAATATTTGCCGGACCGTTTGTCTGTTTTAATCAAACCATCAGAAAAATGATACAGGATTGGCGAAGCTGTTTTGTGGCTGACAAGGCGGAGGACGCAGATGGGCTGACGCCTTTCAAGGACGACAATGCGGTCAGCTGCAAAACACACCGTCAAGACGTATTGTTTTTTTGGGGGGTTGACTATATAATCAAACTACTTAAAAATGACGTTATCTTGACGGCCTCTTTTGCATTTGACTGAAGGGTCGTCCTTGCCATCAGTCCGCGTGCGTTTTTGGTCATTTCCGCTACAAAATAGCTTTGCCAATCGGGGCCGTTTTTCAAGCCGGTCGGCTATAACTATAAAAGCGGACATCACATAGAAAATAAATAAATCTTTTACCAAAAATCAATTTAACCATAGAAATTCCGAATAAACCTCGCTGAATCTGTCCAACCTCTTATTGCAACAGGATCGGCAGAAGGCAATTGTATACATCTTAAAAGCCCGCCCAAGGGCGGACATAGCCTGCCGTTCCTGACTTTTCAAACAGGATGGGCAGGTTTTTTATATGACTAAAACAGACCGTTTTGCACTTACGCTTTTTTTAACGCTGATGCTGTCAATGCTGCTGCTTTCGTTCGACAGCTTTGCTGCGCAGTGCGCGGCCGTGCGGCAGAATACGTTGCGGCTGCATATTATTGCAAATTCCGACAGTACCGAGGATCAGCAGCATAAGCTGCTGGTGCGCGACGCGCTGTTAACGGCATATTCCGGGCTGCTCGGTAGCTCTAATGCCGCGCAGGCCACCCGTTTTGCCAACTTTTTAAGCGACGATATTGCGCTGACCGCCCAAAAGACATTGCGGGCGGCAGGGGATAGCTGCGACGTTGCGGTAGGCGTGACTGACATGTATTTCGATACCCGCACCTACGAGGACGGCGTAACGCTGCCCGCAGGCACCTACACGGCGCTGCGGGTGTTTATAGGAGAGGGAAAGGGTCAGAACTGGTGGTGCGTCATGTATCCGCCGCTGTGCATTCCGGTAGCGACCGAAAAGCAGGCTGCCGAGGTGGAGGCACAAATTCGCACCCTGAGCGGCGAGCCGTATTATGTGGCTAAATTTGCCGTTGTAGAGGCGTTTGAGAAGCTTTTGGGGCAAGACGAAAAAAATATGGGTACTTCGACAAAATAAAAAGAGACCGGGCGGGCAAACCGTCCGGTCTCTTTTATGAAGCTATTGGTAAAATTGGGCCGTAGTCCGGATTATTTCTGTTCTTTCTTGAAGCAGAGGAACCAGTCGAGGCAGTAAGTATCGTCGCCAGAGCTTTCCATGCGCTCCTTGGCCACTCCGCAGGAGCCGGCCGTCGGGACAATGGTGTCGTCGCCGGGGCGCCAGTTGGCAGGGGTTGCAACCGCATCGCTGTCGGCCTTTTGCAGCGCAAGAATAATGCGCTTAATCTCATCAAAGTTTCTGCCGGTCGAGGCGGGGTAGTACAGAATGGTACGGATAATAGCCTTGGGATCAATGATGAACACCGCGCGAACGGCCTGAGTGTTGGACTGTCCCTGAATCATGCCGTACTTGTTCGCCACCTCCATGCGGATATCTTCAATGAGGGGGAATTTAACCTCAACGCCTTCCATACCGTTCCACTCAAGCTCCTGAATTTTGCGCAGCCATGCGATGTGCGCGTAGAGCGAATCGACCGAAAGGCCCACCAGCTCGGTGTTAAGCGCCTTAAACTCCTCGGCCATGGTGGCAAAGGTCATAAATTCGGTGGTGCACACGGGGGTAAAATCGGCGGGATGCGAGAAGAGAATAACCCA
>JAEWYJ010000214.1 GCA_023395695.1 Bacillota bacterium
AATTATCACCTCATTATGGTATTCTATTCTAGCACAACCAAGGCGATTACACAATAAAAAAGCGGCTTGGGACAGGGTTTTGCCACCAAACGGCGTAATTTTGGAGCAATGACCGTAAAAATGTCAAAAAGCGCCTCAATTTTTTCTTTTCAGATGAAAAAATCTTCCTTTTATGCTACACTAATACAATATAAGAAGTCGCTAAAGACGCCGTTTTTTAGGACGCGCCAATACAGTAAAGCGACTTAGGCAGCCTGATGAAAGCGGGGAGACTATGAGAGATTTTAAAAAGCCGCGCGGCGGCGGAAAACAGTTCGGGGTGGTTTTGGCGCTCTCGCTTGTTCTGACGGCTTGCGTCGGCACGCTGCTTTGGCTGGTCTGGAGCGAACCCGACGGCCTGCCTGCATCTACCTCCGAGGAGCAGTCCTCCCGCTCGGAGCGATCCTCCAGCCGGGCTGTGCCAAGCAGCGCCGCAACCTCCTCGTCAAAGAACGAGAGCAGCCAAAATACCGTGTCAAGCACAGCAACGCCGCCTGCACGTCCTGTGCAGCCAACGGGCGTCAGCACCGGTGTTTCCGCGCAAAAGATGCAAAACCTGACCATCAACGCCGCGCTGATACATGACGAAAACGCCACCTATTACAACGTTTTTATTAATGCTGCGGGGGTCACCTTAAAAAACAAGCTGGTCACCGGGGACCTTGTGCTGGCCGAATCGGTTGGCAACGGCGCTGTCACGCTGGAAAATGTAGTCGTCAAGGGCCGCATTCTTGTCAACGGCGCACAGACGGCTACGCGGCGCGACGTTACGGCTGTTCAGCTTATCGCGCAGCGCGGCAGCGGCACGACCGACTATATTATCAGCGGCACTTCTACGGTTCATCAAATGACCGCCAAAAACCATCTGACTATTGATGAGGGTGACCTGTCCGGCAACTATGCGGGCGTCAAGAAGCTGTCGACCGAGCGCGGCACACCGATGTGGCAGCAGGTGACGCTTTTAAAGGGCACACTTGAGCAGGTGACGATAAACGACGCCACAAACCTGATACTGTCGGGCGGCAGCTCGGCCGAGGCGGTGCTTGCCAACGCCCCTGCCCATATCCGGGGCGACGGGCTGGTTTATAACCTGACGGTATGCAGCGACGAGGTTTCTTACGAGCGAAAACCACGCAATGTAACAGTGGAAGGCCGCTACAGTACGCCCAACGAGCAGAGCCTGTCAATCGGGGAGGTTGGGCGGGAGCCGGGCAGCGGATCTGCTACCGGAACGACCACCCGCAAGCTGGCTGCGCCTGAAAATCTGAGAATAGCGGCGGCAACGGAGGCCGACAGCGTCACACTGGCCTTTGACCCGGTGCCCAACGCCACCGGCTATACCGTAAGCTATTCAGTGACCAACGGGTCAAACGCCTTGAATGTTACCAACCGGCAGCTGACGCTGGACACACCCCGTCATGCTGTCTCCAGTGCGCTTATCGGGCAGGCTGGAACTAAAATCAGCTTTAAGGTACGCGCAAACAGCAGCGCAAGCCGTTATACGGCATCGGATTATTCTGGCGCCTATGCTAAAACTGTAACGGTCCTGGGCTCCCCCACTAATGTGCGGCTGGCTCTTAACGGCAACAAGCTTTCCCTTTCGTTTGTTGCGGCGGCCAACGCGCAGGGCAGCAGCCACGAGGCGGTGCTGTCGGCCAACGGTACGGAAATTGTTACACAGACGCTAAATCCGGGTGTGACGGCCCATGACTTTACCGATCTGGCGGCGGGCGCGTATGCCGTGACAGTGCGGGCTATCGGGGATGGCCGGCTGACGCTGACCTCCGGCAGTGCGACAGCCGCCGGTAATATGCCGCAGCAGCCAACTGTCCGTGATCTTATGATTACCGGGGTGGAGGGCGACCCGGCAGTTACCTTTACCGGCGCGGCGGGTGTGAGTGCGTATACCGTAACGCTGAGCTATGGCGGAAGCCGCCTCAGCGAACAAACGCGCCGTGTCGAGGACGATTCGTACACCTGTTTGTTTGAGCGTCCCGCCGCCATCGCGGCCGGTGAGGAGTATACCGCCACGGTAAGGCCGCAAAACGGGGTAACATCCACCGAAACGCGTGCGGTGCAACAGCGGCCCCAGCCCGGCAACCCCAGCATAACCTCCTCGGCGCTCGGAGAAATGACGTTTGAATTCGACCGCGTGTCCGGGGTGACCGCCTACGCCGTTGTATTGGCGACGCAGACGGCGGGCGGGGTCACAACGCCGCTGGGAGCTACGGCGTCACATTTAACCGTGACGGGCCTGAGCACCGCCGAGGGCGATACCTTTAATTTCAGCGTCAAAACATTGGGGGACGGCCTGTTCTACGCCGACAGCCCGGTTGCGTCGGCGGCCGAGGTTGCGGTAAGAAAATTATCCAGCCCTATCAGCCCTGTTATCAGCGGCGATAAGAGCCTTTTAACGCTTACGTTTACCACCAACGTCACGGATGCCCACGACATTGTTGTGCAGACTTCCGACGACGGAATAAGCTGGACGAATTTTTCTTCTCAGACAATTGGTGCAGGCGCGTCGGGGACAAGACAGATAACAGTGCCGACCCCGACACCGACACTGCCCGCTACCAGCCTGCAGGTTCGCTTCGTTGCGGCAGCCAAGGCATCGGATGCGCTGCATGTGGACTCAAGTAAGGCGCCCTCTCCGGCGCTGTCGGTAACACGGCTTGATGAGGCCACCGCGCTTTCGGTGTACGCGCTCGATACCGATAGCGGACGGTACGCGGAATTCTCGTTTGAGGCGGTTGAGGGCGCAACGCACTATACCATCTCCTATACGCCAAGCGTCGGCCCGGCGGGAACGAAAGTAGTCGACACCCCGGCTGCTTCGGGCGAAACTGTCACCGAGCGGGTGGCGCTCTCGGACGACACCGCTACGGTAACCGCTTTTACCGTTACAGCTCACGCCCCCTCTGGCACCAGCCATACTAATATCTATCTGGACTCGACAGCAAGCTACAGGCCATGAGCCATTTTGGGCGTTTCTTAAAAGTCCAAAATGACAGAGAATTCGCTCACGATGTGCAATGCAAGGCAAAAAGCGCAGGAATACCGGATGTATTCCTGCGCTTTTAACGGTGCGTTGGGCTGTGTGCGTAGAAAACACTCCTAATTAAAACGCGCTTTCAAGCACTAATTTCCGCATTAAAACAGGCCCCGGAGCATCAGTCTCCCGGGGCCTGTTTTAATATTTAAATTTACAAAACTTTACGCGCTATGGCTCTTGGGGTGCACGCTCGGGGCCAGCGGGGAAAAGCTTTTGGTAAATGCCCGAGGCACGCATGGCTTTTGTAAAGACCGGAAGCAAAAACAATGCAACAATGACGGCGGTCATACCGTTAACCAGAGACGACGCACCCTTGATGGCCAATTTGGTTGTTACCGTTTCAATGGGGTTGCGCAGCAGATAGTATTCGTAGATGAAATTCTTTAAGAGATAGACAACCACATAGCCCAGGCTGCCGACAACGGCGCCGACCATATTCTTAACGCGGTTTTGTCCAAAGCTTTTGCCGCTATGGGCAATAACGCCCACCAAAGCGCCCAGCACAAATTTAATCAGGAAAGTAATAGGCGCCTCAGCCGCATAAAGCGGGTTGAATAAATCATAAAAAAATCCGCCCAATCCGGCGCTCAATCCGCCGGAGACAGGGCCAAGCAGCAGCCCCGAAAGCACGCAAAAGACATTACCGAAGTGAATTCGGGTAATATCCCCAATGGGGATGGACAGAAAATTTGCGGCAAAAACCATAGCGGTCAGAACACCTATCGACGCAATTCGGTAGATTGTGTTTGAAGAACGGTTCATAACGGCTCCCTTCTCTTTTGGGGCATGCCCGCTGAGAAAGGCGGCACGCCCTATAGTGTTTGATAATCGGAATAGACCTCGTGGCCGGCCAGCTGGCCAAGCAGCGGTTCAAGCATGACGCCAAAGCGTGGGTCGGTGCCATAGCCATAGGTGGTTTTAATGGCGGCCTGCGCAAAATGGGTGGCGCGCGCCATCGCCATGGGCAGGCTGTCGTTTTGCAGCAGCGCGCCGGTGAGTACGGCGGCAAAAAGGTCTCCGGTGCCGGGGTAGGAAGCGGGAACATAGTCGCAGGCAATGTACCAAAAGGTGCCGCGCGCGCGGTCATAACCAATGTTGGTCATCGCCTCGCCGGAAGCCAGCCCCACGCCGGTAATAATCACACGGTCAGGCCCCAGCTTGGAGAGCCGTACCAGCTTGCTTTTAGCCTCCGCACGGGTCAGGGGCGCGCTTTGGTAGCCTTCATCCAGCAGCATGCACGCTTCGGTCAGATTGGGCGTGATAACGTCGGCCACCGCGGCCAGCTCATGCATGCGCTGGCGCATGGGGGCGGTTACGGTGCGATACGCCTTGCCATGGTCGCCCATGACCGGATCCACTACCGCCAATGCATTGGGATAGCTTTTAAAATACTCAAGGCAGTGGTCAATCTGCTCGGGCGAATTTAAAAAGCCGCTGTAGATGCATTCAAAATCCAGCCCCAGCTTTTTATAATGAGAAAGCGCAGGAGAGAGATAGTCGGTCAGGTCGCGCAACGCCACCTCACCCATGCCGCCCGTGTGGGTGGAAAGAACCGCGGTGGGTATGGGGCATACCTGCATACCCATAGCCGACAGCACCGGAATGATAACGGCGAGCGAGCAGCGCCCAAAGCCTGAAAGGTCGTGAATAGCAGCAATTCGTTGGGGTCGGTTCATCAACATCACTCTCTCGTTAAATTTATATTATCCAAAATAAACGGCCAGTGCAAATTGGCCGCTAACACCGGACAGAAGGCTTGTACTTGTAAAAAAATAACGATTGTACAAGCTTTTTAAGAGCCGTATTTGTGCTATAAGCGAAGCAAATAACATTGTAAAATATATGAAAACAAATGCGGAAGCATTTTGCACAAACAACGCTTGTACAAAACCTTTTGAACTGTCAATAACATAGAATCGTTTTGGGAGAAACTTTCGCGTCTAACAGCGGCAATTTGGCGCAAGCTAGTATCGCCCGCAATTATAAAAAGTCAAGGAGAAATGTGCAATGAACAGAAACATGACATCCGCCATTACCTCAGCCGCCGTCGGCATCATCGCCGGTACCGCTGCCTACATGATGAGCAGCAACGATACCACCATGCAGCGTCAAACCAAAAAGCTTAAGCGCACTGCGGGAAGAGCGGTAAAAAATGCCGGAATTATTCTCGACAGCGTTTCGCAGATCATGCATTAAGCGCCGTATGCAGGTTAAAAGGGAGGACGCCCAAACGCGTCCTCCCTTTGCCTGCGTCTGACGCACGGGAGCATCCTGTTTATGACGTCAATTCCGACAGGCCCTGCCGATATGTTCTATAAAAGCAGCGCACCCGGCGGCAGGCTTTTCATCAGGCAGGTCTCTGCCCGCTGTTATCCCTGCAAAAACCACCGCCGATTCTATCCGCCTTTAACGGGAATATCCGCATTAACAGACCAAATCGGCCGCTTCCAAATGCGCCTTGGCCATATTTAAAAGGTCCTTATCATTCTTAAAGGTCACACAGCCGAAGGCCTCGTCCCACTCGACCCATTTCAGCTCGCTGATTTCAATTTCCTGACGGACTGCCGCCTCATTCGGCAGCGCTTTACCCAGGAAATAAACGACTTGCTTTTTTACGCCGGGCTTGGGGTAATATTCCACGGCATGCCGGAAGCCTTTTTGAAGCGAAACATGCAGCCCCGTTTCTTCGCGCACTTCGCGCAGTGCCGTTTCGGCTTCCGTTTCTTCCCCCTCTACATGCCCTTTAGGAAAGGACCAGTGCCCGCCGTGCCGATGACGCAGCAGCAACAGCAGCAACCGCCCGCCGTCGTAACGATATACCAATGCCCCGCAGGATTTTTCTCTTTTCATGTTCTGCCTCCGTGAAACCTACACGTTTATCTTGTCTAATATAACACCTTTTAGCCGTCAGGAAAAGAGTTAAAGACATTTTTGGGATAAAAAGAAGCCGCCCTTGTCCCGTTTGGGCCAAAGCGGCACTCAAATTGCCCGGCTTGCCGTTTGGTTTCTTGACAATAACATCCCGCGCATTATATAATCAGTCAGGGTTTTGTCTCCGTAGCTCAGCAGGATAGAGCGTTCGCCTCCTAAGCGAAAGGCCGCGCGTTCGAATCGCGCCGGGGACACCAGAGGATAATCAGGCTGAAACAGATGCAAAAGTGTATCTGTTTCAGCCTGATTATTATGTTATACTTGAAACGGTAAGATTTAACTCCATGTTATTATAATAATGGGAAGGAAATATAATGAAAAACAAAAAGGGCTCTGTGATGGTTCCAATCCTTTGGATTTTCGCCACCGTAATGTGGACTATAGCATTTACCAGGAATCTTGAATATCGCGGATTATCAGACACGCTGGTTATACTACAAGGTGCCGCTGCACTGCTATCATTAGCGGCAGCTATCATTGCTTATATAAAAACAAAATGAAACGACAAAAATTAATCCGCTCCGCTTAACATGCATTACGTCAAGTTTAAATAACAATTTCTGTTAACAATATTTAAAAAGGCTTTAGCCCATCTATTTTGGCCTGATGACACAAAAAAGGCATCGGATTCTCCTCAAAGGGAATGCAATGCCTTTTTCAGCAAGCGGTAAAGGCCCTGTATAAAAGAATTTACTCGTTAACCAGCGCCAAAAGGTAGCCGTAGCCTTCGGATGCCATCTCTTCCTTGGGAATAAACCGTAAAGCGGCGCTGTTGATGCAATACCGCAGCCCACCCGTCTCCCGGGGGCCGTCGTCAAATACATGCCCCAAATGGGCGTCTCCCGCCCGGCTCCGAACCTCTGTCCGTCGCATGCCGTGTGTGGCATCCTGCTTTTTATAAATTACAGCCGGGTCAATCGGTTTTGAGAAGCTGGGCCAGCCGCAGCCCGACTCAAATTTGTCGCTTGAGACAAAAAGCGGCTCCCCGGTTGTAACATCGACATAAATGCCAGAGTCAAAGGTGTTCCAGAATTCATTGCTAAAAGGCGGCTCGGTGGCGCCGTTTTGTGTCACCTCGTACTGCGTCTCCGTCAGCGCTCGGCGCAGTGCGGCAATATCCGGCGCGGTGTAAACGGCAGGGTTCACAACGGCCTTTGCCGCCCTCTCAAATTTACTCGCCGGAATATGGCAATAGCCGCCGGGGTTTTTGTCGAGATATTTCTGGTGATAGTCCTCCGCCGGACTAAAATTGCGCAGCGGTGCAAGTTCAATTGCAATAGGTTGCTTGTACCGCGCCTGTAGCTGCGCGACGGAACGCTCAATCACCGGCAGGTCTCCGTCGTGGGTATAATAAATACCGGTCCGGTATTGCGTTCCACTGTCGCCGCCCTGCCGATTGACCGAGACAGGGTCAATCGAGTCGTAAAAGAGCGCCAGCAAAAAGGTCAGCGGCACCACCTCCGGGTTGTAAACCACGCGCACCGCTTCGGCGTGCCCGGTATTGCGGTGACACACCTCCTCGTAAGTCGGGTTTTGGGTCTCTCCGTTGGCATAGCCAACCTGTGTGGACAAAACGCCCCGAATTGAAGAAAGATATTTTTCGGTTCCCCAAAAGCAACCGCCTGCCAAATAAATCTCTGATAAAATCTCCGACATAGTGCACCTCCCTGTCTTCTTATTATATCGTCAAACCAGCAGTCCAGAATAGCATCTGCAATATAATGTCTGCGCTAAGGCTGCACATTATTCAGGCTATGTGGCGGTCCGCGCACCCATCTGGCCATTGAACGGATACCTGTTGGAATGTCCTATGC
>JAEWYJ010000241.1 GCA_023395695.1 Bacillota bacterium
GCGTCGGACAGCGTGCAGCAGCCGTTGTGAGCAAAAAAGCTGTTTAGCGCAATCGTCGTATCAGAGTGGTACGCGCAGCTAAAAACGTCTTAATCTGCTTTTGTGCCATGCTGTGTTTAAAATGCCCGGAATACATCCGGTGTACCTGTGTTGGGCCTTGTCCGGTGCAAAAAGCACGCGTCAATCTGACCATCTGTCACTTGCGTATGCCGCTTTATTTAATGGCGTTCCCGCAGACAAAAGCCGGATGATACGGTCCGACATCACTTTTATTTTAAAGCTGCCTGCTTGACGGTGCGGCGGGTTTTATATATTATTAGCAAGACTGAAAAACGGCACGGTGAACCCCGCGGCCTTAACAGGAGGTATATATGAAGCAACCGGCATCCAAAGCACAGCTTTTTGTTGTGACGGCTCTTGCGGTACTGGTGCTGGCCTCGGCCGGCTTTTTAATCTATCGGCAGCTGCGGCCGGCCGAACCGGCTATGAGCGCCGTCGTCTCGGTGCGTGGCGTCGACGTTTGCGTCGTTGACCTGTCTAAGGACATGGAGCCTTACGACATCGATCTTGACGCGCTGCTTGGCGTGGGTGTGGTGCTGGAGGTTCGGGAGCATGAGATTCATTTTAAATCCTCAACCTGCCCCGACCAGATCTGCGTGCACGCCGGTTGGCTCTGGCGGGATATGGATATCGCCGTCTGTATGCCGAACCAGGTTTCGATCATGGTGGTTCCGACGGCGGATGCCCCCCAATAACCGTGCGGATTTGTTTGACAACCGACGCGGAAAGTGCTACCATATGTATTGCAAGGGAGCTTTCTTGTTGGAAGGCTGAGAGGAGGGGCATAACCCCTCGACCTTACCTGATTTGGATAATGCCAACGTAGGGATGCGGTGCAATCAAATTTTTAAGGCGGTTTTTCCGCCCGATAAGATAAGATGATTAAAGGGTATCCCAGCCGGGATACCCTTCTTTTTTTGCCGCTTATGCAGGTGCCGATTTGTGCGACGTCGGTACCGACCCTGCAACGCAAACATGAAAGGAAGAAAGCACATGAAAAAGGTTCTTACCATTGCAGGCTCAGACTGCAGCGGCGGCGCCGGCATTCAGGCCGATATCAAAACGATGACGGTGCACGGCGTTTACGCCATGAGCGCCATCACCGCACTGACCGCGCAGAACACCACCGGGGTTTACGGCGTCTTTGAGGCGACGCCGGCGTTTGTCGGTCAGCAGCTTGACTGCATTTTTCAGGACATCCGGCCCGACGCGGTCAAAATAGGCATGGTGTCCAACGCCGGTATTATTGAGGTCATCGCTAAAAAGCTTGGCGACTACCGCGCACAAAATATTGTCGTCGATCCGGTCATGGTCTCGACCAGCGGCAGCCGCCTGATCTCGGACGACGCGCTCGACACGCTTAAAGAGAAGCTTTTGCCAATGGCGACGGCTATCACGCCCAATATTCCCGAGGCCGAATGCCTTTGCGGCTTTGCGGTGCACAGCACCGACGACATGCTGCGTGCCGCCAAAGCGCTGGAAGCGCTTTTAAAGGGCGGCATTATTCTCAAGGGCGGCCATCTGAGCGACTCGGCGGACGACCTGCTGCTTTTTCGCGGCGAAGCGCACTGGTACCATTCGGCGCGGGTCGAGAACCCCAATAACCATGGCACGGGCTGCACGCTCTCCTCGGCCATCGCCTGCAATCTGGCGCTGGGGCATCCGCTGCCGGAAGCGTTTAGGCGCGCTAAAAATTATATTACCGGCGCATTGTCGTCCATGCTTAATTTAGGGCAGGGCAGCGGGCCGTTAAACCATTGCTTCAGCCTGAGAGGGGAGGCGGTGCAATGAACGCCAGCGTGGCCATTCAGGTGCTGCCCAAGGTAGACGGAGACGAGACGTTGCGCATTGTAGACGCTGTTATCGCCTACATTAAATCAAGTGGGCTGCGCTACGTGGTCGGCCCGTTTGAGACAACCGTTGAGGGTGATTACGATACGCTGCTTGAACTGGTCAAGCAATGCGCGCTCATTTGCATCCGCGAGGGCGCGCCCAGCGTCATGAGCTATGTTAAAATCAGCTATAACCCCGGCGGCGTCTGGACGATTGACGAAAAGACCGCCAAGCATCGGCAATGAAGGAGAAACATATTTATATGAGTGCACTTAAAATCCGTAAAATGGTGCTGACGGCCATGTTCGCCTGCCTGAGCTTTGTGCTGTGCACCTTCGTTTATTTTCCGTCGATGGCGCCGTTCCAGCACTTTGTCAATGTGCTGGCCGCGGTGTTCTTAGGGCCGTGGTACGGCCTTGCCGCCGCGTTTTTGACCGGTGTTATGCGCATGATGAGCGGCCGGACCATTCAGGCGCTTGTGGGCGCGGTTTTTGGCGCGTTTCTCTCGGGGCTGCTTTACCAAAGAACCGGGCGACTGTGGGCCGCCGTTGCGGGTGAGGTGATCGGCACCGGCTTTATCAGCGCAATGGTCGCCTTTCCGCTTATGAAGCTGTGGTACGGGCTTGATGCGCAGTCGCCCTTTTACTACATTCCGTTTTATACGCCGTCCTCGATGATGGGGGCATTTCTTGCGGTGCTTGTGCTGGGGGTGCTCAAGCGCTCCGGAACGCTGCAACGCCTGCTTGATAACATCAACCGTTGAAAGAGGGAGCGCCAATGGAACATATTTTGAAGCGTGTACGCGCCCAAAAGCCGCTTATACATTGCATCACCAATTTTGTCACCGTCAACGACTGCGCCAATATTATTCTGGCAGCGGGCGGTACGCCGACGATGGCACACGACCGCCGTGAGGTGGAGGAAATTGCCACAGCCGCATCGGCGCTGGTTTTAAATCTTGGCACCGTGGGCGACATCGACGCGATGATACTGGCTGGAAAGCGTGCTAACGCGCTGGGTAAACCGGTGGTGCTCGACCCCGTGGCGGCGGGCGCCTCAAGGCTGCGTTACGACAGCTGCACGCGCATTTTAAAGGAAGTCCGGCTTTCGGTCATCCGGGGCAATATTTCGGAGATTAAGGCGCTGGCGGTCGGCCAATCCGACACGCGCGGCGTCGACGCGGGTGCAAAAGACGCCGTTACCGAAGAAAATCTCGGCGCCGTTTGCCATATGGCCAAGGCGTTTGCCAGGGCGACCGGCGCGGTCGTCGCCATTTCGGGCCGGCTTGATATTATCGCTGACGCTGACCGGGCCTGCGTCGTCACAAACGGCTGTGCCGAAATGGCGCAGATTACCGGCAGCGGCTGCATGCTGACATCGCTGATCGGTACCTTTGTGGGCGCACAGCCAGAGGACGCCTATACCGCAACGGCCGCGGCGGTTGCGGCTATGGGGCTGTGCGGAGAGCGGGCGCGAGACAAAATGTGCGAAAACCGCGCGGGCACGGCGTCCTTCAGAACCTATCTCATCGATGCCGTAAGCCTGCTAGACGATGAACAGCTAAAAGGGGGACAACGCATTGAAAACAGATAAAAGCGCCATGCTGCTTTACGTGGTGACCGACCGCACGTGGCTTAACGGAGCGCCGCTTGAAAACGTCGTCGAAAAGGTATTAAAAGCCGGCGCCACCTTTTTGCAGCTGCGGGAGAAGGATTTAGCCGATGCGGAATTTTTGGCGGAAGCCAAAAAGCTTAAACCGTTAGCCCAAAAATATCATGTGCCGTTTGTAATAAACGATAATGTGTCGGTTGCAATGCAATGCGACGCAGACGGCGTACACGTCGGCCAGTCGGATATTGCGGGCAGGAATATCCGCGCGCTGATCGGGCCTGACAAAATTTTAGGCGTCTCAGCCAACACGGTTGAAGCGGCCAAGCGCGCACAAGACAGCGGCGCCGATTATATCGGCGTTGGCGCGGTGTTCGGCACTGCGACCAAAAAAGATGCGCAGGCCATCAGTGTTGAGCGCCTGCGGGAGATTTGCGACGCTGTCAGCATTCCGGTTGTGGCCATTGGCGGCATTGGTGCGCATAATATTTTGCAGCTGCAGGGCAGCGGCATAGATGGCGTGGCGGTTATCTCGGCTGTTTTTGCGCAGCCCGACCCTGCCACCGCGACCGCCGCATTGCGTGAACTCAGCAGCAAGGCGGTGTCAGGTTGAATGAACAAGCGCTTTGCAATTTTTGATATGGACGGCACGCTCATTGACTCCATGCCGGTGTGGCGTAGCTTGGGCGCCAACTTTCTGCACCTGCATGGCATTACCCCACCCGGGGATCTGCGCAAAATTATTGCGCCGCTGACGCTGCCGCAGTCGGCGGAATATTTTAAAACGCTTGGCGTTGCGGGAACCACCGATGATATTGTCCATGCGCTTAACAGCTATATGCACGCGCAATATGAGACGGCCATCGGCCCGCGCGAGGGTGTTGCGGCCTATCT
>JAEWYJ010000254.1 GCA_023395695.1 Bacillota bacterium
TCCAACGGGTCCTTTTTAATATATCGGTTAAAAAGCATTTCGGTTTCGGCAACATCACGTTCCATTGCCTGGGTCATCGCGTCATATAACCGATGTAAATAATATTCCCGGAACTCGTTGCGCTCCATCTCAAGCCAATTTTCAAAGGCATCGGCATTTTTAAGACTAAAGCCCTGCAGCAGTTCGCCGTCATAGAGCGAAAAGTTGTGGGTCTTCATAAAGTAGTCGTAGTCAATGTCATATTCCAGCTCTGTGTTCAGCGTCAGCAAATGCTTTTTGGGCGAGACAATCAATTCAATATCAAATACTCTTTTAATGGTATACAGCGTGTGGCGTAAATTCTTTTTTGCAATCTGTGAATCATCGGTATCCCAGAGCAGATTCGCCGCCTGCTCCCGGGAAATAGTCTTTTTAAGAGCCAGACAATACAGCAGCGCCTCCGCCTTTTTAAAAGGCAGAAGAACCTGTTGACCGTCCAATAATATTATTGGCATTTGCAGCAGCTTAAAAGAAATTACAGCCATAGACACGCTCTCTTTCTCTTTGTTACAGGTTAAAAATAACTTTAACGGATAATACGCCGGTTTGCATAATTGTTCAACAATTTTATTATACAATATTTTGCCAAAAAAGCATCTACAAAAATAAAGAAAATCAAATCAGGTTGATTGTTTATAGACGTTATTTAGACATTGCTATGATACTATTAAGCTGCAAAAACCAGAGAGGGAGGCATTTGCCATGAATAATTGTGAAATTGGAAGCGCTATGACCATAAAGCTTGATGCTGTTCTGCCGGAGTACCCTGTTTTTAAAGAGGGTGTTCGCCGCGCACCGAAACGAGAGCTGACGCTTAATGAGCGCGAAATAAAGCTCGCCTTAAAAAATGCGCTGCGCTATGTCCCGGAGGAGCTGCACGAGCAGCTGGCCCCCGAGTTTTTAGAGGAGCTGATGACGCGCGGGCGTATCTACGGCTACCGTTTTATGCCCAAGGAGCGCATCTACGGCAAGCCCATTGACGAATATAAAGGCAACTGTGTCGAGGGCAAGGCCTTTCAGGTCATGATTGACAATAACCTCAATCACGACGTGGCGCTTTATCCGTACGAGCTTGTCACCTACGGAGAAACCGGCCAGGTCTGTCAAAACTGGATGCAGTACCAGCTCATCAAAAAATACCTTGAGATTCTGACCGACGAGCAGACGCTGGTTATGATGTCGGGTCATCCCATGGGGCTGTTTAAGTCGCATAAAACCAGCCCGCGCGCCATCATCACCAACGGTCTTATGGTCGGCATGTTCGACAATCCCCACGATTGGGCCAAGGCCACCGCAATGGGCTGTTCAAGCTACGGCCAGATGACGGCCGGCGGGTGGATGTACATCGGGCCGCAGGGTATTGTACACGGCACCTTTAACACGCTGCTCAACGCGGGGCGCAAGGTACTCGGCATTGCGCCGGACGGCGACCTGCGCGGGCATCTGTTTGTAACGTCGGGGCTTGGCGGTATGAGCGGCGCACAGCCCAAGGCAATTGAAATTGCGGGCGGCGTCGGCATTGTGGCCGAGGTCGATCCTTCCCGCATCGAAACCCGCCACAGTCAGGGTTGGGTGGGCAAGGTTACCGCCAGCCTCCCGGAGGCCTTTGCCTGGGCCGAAGCGGCACAGGCAAATAAAGAAGTTGTTTCCATCGCATATCAGGGCAATATCATTGATCTGCTCGAGTACGCCGTAAATAATAATATTCTCATTGAGCTGTTGTCCGACCAGACCTCCTGCCATGTGCCCTACGACGGCGGCTATTGCCCGCAGGGCCTTGACTTTGAGCAGCGCACCGAAATGCTGAAAAACGATAAGGACGGCTTTTGCAAGCTGGTCGACGCATCGCTTATCAAGCACTATCACCTCGTCAAAAAGCTTGTCGAGCGCGGCTCGTATTTCTTTGATTACGGCAACGCCTTTATGAAGGCGGTGTTTGACGCGGGCGCCAAGGATATTGCCAAAAACGGCGTCGATACCAGCGAGGGCTTTATCTTCCCGTCTTACGTTGAGGACATCATGGGCCCCATGCTGTTTGATTATGGCTACGGCCCATTCCGCTGGTGCTGCCTCTCCGGCAAGCCTGAGGATCTGCGCAAGACCGACCATGCCGCAATGGCGATTATCGACCCCAATCGCCGTGGGCAGGATCGTGATAACTATATCTGGATTCGTGACGCCGAAGAAAACAAGCTCGTCGTCGGCACCCAGTGCCGAATCCTTTATCAGGACGCTTTGGGCCGCCGCGATATCGCGCTGAAATTTAACGAGATGATTCGCAACGGCGAAATCGGCCCCGTTATGCTCGGCCGTGACCACCACGATACCGGCGGCACCGACTCCCCCTACCGCGAAACCGCCAATATCTACGACGGCAGCAACGTAACCGCCGATATGGCCATTCAATGCTATGCCGGCAACGCAGGGCGCGGCATGAGCCTGATCGCGCTGCATAATGGCGGTGGCGTCGGCATCAGCAAATCGATAAACGGCGGATTTGGTATGGTGCTCGACGGCAGCCGGCGCGTGGATGAGATTCTGATGGCGGCAATGCCGTGGGATACCATGATTGGTGTGGCCAGAAGAAGCTGGGCCCGCTGTGAAAATTCCATTGAGACGGTTGCCGAATACAACAAAACCCGCGATGGCTCGGACTGCATCACCATCCCCTACATCGCCTCTGATGCGCTGATTGATGATGTCTGCCGCAAGGGCTTAAAATGACGCATTACGGAGGATATGCCATGAGCAAAAAATTAATTTGTCACGCCGCGGAGCTGGTCACCTGCGCCGGCGGCGCACCCAAGCATGGCGCCGATATGTCGGATATCGGTCTGATACCGGACGGCGCAGTGCTGATTAACGGCGATAAAATTGAGGCTGTCGGTACGACCGAAGCACTGATGCAGCAGTACGGTGATTCGGGCTGCGAAATTATAGACGCTACCGGCAAGGCGGTGCTGCCCGGCTTTGTAGATTCGCACACCCATTTTGTCTTTGGCGGCTACCGCGCCGATGAATTTTCGTGGCGGCTGCGCGGCGACAGCTATATGTCTATTATGGAGCGCGGCGGCGGTATCAATGCCTCGGTCAGTAAGACCCGTGCGGCTACGCTTGAAGAGCTTGTTGCAGTCGGGCGCGACCGTCTGGCGCGTATGCTGGAATTTGGCGTGACCACCGTAGAGGGCAAAAGCGGTTACGGTCTGGATAAGGAGACCGAGCTTAAACAATTGCGTGCCATGAAGGCGCTTGCGAGCACACAGCCCGTCGATATTGTGCCCACCTTTATGGGTGCGCACAGCGTGCTGCCCGAATATAAAGGACGCGAGCGCGACTTCCTTGATATGCTGCTGCGCGACGTAGTGCCTGTGGTTCAGGCCGAAAATCTCGCAGAGTTTGCCGATATTTTTACTGAAAAAAATGTTTTTTCGGTTGACGACTCGCGTTATTACGTCAACGCACTCAAGGAGATGGGCTTTAAGCTGAAAATTCACGCCG
>JAEWYJ010000259.1 GCA_023395695.1 Bacillota bacterium
AGCGCCGGGGCGTCGTTGATGCCGTCGCCCACCATAGCGACGCGCTGGCCCTGCTCCTGTATGGCGCGTATCTCCCGCTCCTTATCCTGCGGCAGCACCTCGGCCACCACGCGGTCGATATCAAGGCTGCGGCGAATCGCCTCAGCAGTTTTGCGGTTGTCACCGGTGAGCATGACGACGTCTACACCCATGGCTTTGAGCTGGGCAATGGCCTGTCGACTTGTGGGCTTGACGACGTCCGCCGCCGCAATAACGCCCATTAGTTTGCCATTTTTAGCAAAGTAGAGCGGTGTTTTGCCCTGGTCGGCCAAGGCGTCACACTGCTTCTCCAACTGCGTGCAGTCAATATGCTGCTGCCGCATCAGTGCCGCGTTGCCCGCAAAATAAACCTCGCCCGCAATCTCGGCCGAAAGGCCCTTACCGGAGATGGCCTCAAACTTTTCAACAACCGAAAGCACCAGCTTTTGCTGCCGCGCATACTCGGTGACCGCCTCGGCCAGCGGATGCTCGGAGGCCTGCTCAAGCGATGCGGCGGCTTGTACCAGCACCTCGGCCGAAAATCCGTCGGCCGGCAACACGTCGGTAACCCTTGGCTTACCCTCGGTAATGGTGCCGGTCTTGTCAAGCACCACGGTTTTGACACTGTGCGCTGTTTCAAGCGCCTCGGCCGATTTAATCAGAATGCCGTTTTGCGCGCCCTTGCCGGTGGCAACCATAATGGCGACCGGCGTTGCAAGCCCCAGCGCGCAGGGGCAGGAAATAACAAGCACTGCAATGCCGATTGAGAGCGCAAACTCAAAGCTCTGCCCCGCAATCAGCCACACTGCCGTTGCAACAAGAGCAATGACAATGACAATAGGCACAAAGATACCGCTGATTTTATCTGCAAGCTTAGCAATCGGTGCTTTGGAGCTGCCCGCCTCCTCCACAAGCCGGATAATCTGCGCAAGCGTGGTGTCGTCGCCAACCTTTTGCGCCTCAAATTTAAAATAACCTGTTTTATTAATGGTGGCGGCAATGACGCTGTCCCCAACGTTTTTTTCTACCGGAATACTTTCGCCGGTAAGCGCCGCCTGATCCACTGCCGACGAACCTTCAACAATGACGCCGTCCACCGCAATGCTCTGTCCGGGGCGCACCACCAGAATATCGCCCTGACGCACCTCCGCAACAGGAATCTCCACCTCGACGCCATTCTTGATGACCGTAGCGGTTTTGGGCGCAAGATCGATGAGCTTAGCAATAGCTTCGCTGGTTTTGCCTTTGGAACGCGTCTCCAGAAATTTGCCGAGCGTAATCAGGGTCAAAATTGTTGCGGCCGATTCAAAATAAAGATCTTTGTGGTAACGCATAACGAGATCCATGTCGCCCGCGCCAAGGCCGTATCCCATGCGGTAGATAGCAAATATGCCATAAACGACTGCGGCGGTGGAGCCGATGGCAATGAGCGAATCCATATTAGGGGCGCGGTGCCACAGTGTTTTGAACCCAACCTGAAAGAACTTGCGGTTGACATAAACAACCGGCAGCGTCATCAGGAACTGCGTCATACCGTAGGCCACAGCATTTTTCATGCCCGACATAAAGCCCGGCAGAGGCAGGTCCATCATATGCCCCATCGAAATATACATCAGCGGCACAAAAAAGATAAAGGAAACAATCAGCCGCTGCCTCATCTCCGCCAGCTGCTCCTGCATCAGCGTTTTTTCAGATTGCTTCGCCGCACCTTGTGTTTGTGCGTCACCGGTGCTGGCGCCATAGCCTGCCGCAGTCACTGCCGCCACAATAGCGGTATCGTTGAGCCTGTCTGGCTCATACTCCACCGTCATTTTATTGGCCAGCAGGTTGACATTGACCGATTGAATGCCGTCCAGCTTTTTGACTGACCGTTCTACATTGGCCGAGCACGCCGAGCAGGTCATGCCCGTTACGTTAAAGGTTTGTTTCATAGCTTACCTCCTCCCCACCCCCCTGGGGTGTTCGACTATTTGAAAAAAGTATAGCATTTTGCTCCACAAAAAGCAAGCCCTTTTTATTATTTGCCTGTGAAAGCGTCAGATCACCTGCGCCGTCAAGCCTGCAAGGCGAAAATATGCATACCGGTTCAGCAGCGCTTTGCAGTTTAGCCGCCTAACATATCGGCAGATTAAATGCATGTCTCTTTCAGAAGCAGTATTCCCCAAAATGCGCACTCTATAGAATAATGCCGCAGCATTGCTCTTCATGCTGAGTAGCTATAAAAGGAAATCGGCAAACGGTTTGACTTTATGCCGTGACCGGTCTAAAATAAATTTATTGTAAAATAAAAGGAGTCTGATTTTCTATGACACGTGAACAAGCCTGGAATCTCCTGACCCAATATAATAAGGAGCCCTTTCACCTGAAGCATGCCGTTACGCTGGAGGGGGGCATGCGCTATTTTGCCAATGAACTTGGGCACGCTGATGAGGCCGAACTGTGGGCAATGGTGGGACTGCTGCATGACCTTGACTTTGAGCAGTTCCCACAGCTGCATTGCGTTAAGCAGCAACAGTTGATGGAAGAAGCCGGTGTCGATCCGGTTATTATTCGTGCCACCGCAAGTCACGGCTGGCCGCACGCTGTAGATATTGAAC
>JAEWYJ010000211.1 GCA_023395695.1 Bacillota bacterium
CTTCTTTACTATGAAAGCTTGTTAAAAACAACAGAACACTTTGCAATAGAACAGCACGCATTGGCCGCTGACGCAATGCTGTGAGAGGACGCCCCTTACCAATTTTGCCGCTGTGTCTTCTGTTTGGGGCGTTCGCCGGATAGCGGTTATCTACTCCGACAATGCAAAGGATGCCACAATGGGTCTGAATTCCGCCTTGGCCAGCTCATCGTCACCCTTTTCGGCAAAAAAGGTAAAGCTGATGAATTTCTCTTCCTCCAGCATAATGAAATAGCTGTAGGTATAGCCGTCCATGAGCTTTTTAGTTTCGTCAGCAGAGGAATACTTTTCGCTGGGCGCCATCACCAGCAGGACGGGATAGGCGAGGGTAGAAATGCTTTCTGTGGTGCTGCCCAGCTCGTCCGCCCGCTGCTTGATCAGATCTGCCCCTACGCCGCAGGTAACGTTAGAGGCCATCATATACCATTCGTCCCCTTTCATCAGAGAGGGCGGCTCGGTTTCTTGTTCGCTGTCAGCTACAGTCAGGCTGTTGGGAATTTCCAGACTATAGACCACTTTCCCCAGCTTTTCTTCTTGCGAAGGGGCAATTACCAGTGTGGTAAACGCTGTTTTTACAGTGGCGTCAACGCTGGAGGGCATGGCGGGTTCGGATGTGGAAGCAACCGGTGACGATGGACTCGGAGCCGCCGATTTGATGTTGTCGGCTCTTTCAGCGCAGGCGGTCAGCAGAAGCGTTGTCAGGAGAACAGAAAAAAATATTTTTGTATTCACGATAATCCTTCCTTTATTCAGAATTTTCGTCTCGTTGCAAGTAATACCAGTAATCCAACTAAAGGGTGAACCGACTTTTGGCAGAAGGTATAATGCTGCAGTTACTGCGAAATCAAAGCCCAATAATTCAGCCTTATTATATTGCTAAAAGGCGTGAATGGCAAGCTTTCGCAAGCGTCATAGCGGACTGACGGGCAAAATAAATACCCCCGGCGCACACGTTGCCGGGGGTATTTATTGCTGGCGGAGCAGTTCAAATTCGCCGTATTGCTATTGGTGCTGTCAATTTTAGCGCAACCATAATCCGTACGGTCTAATTGCAAAAGCTTATAAGCACTGCCTGCTTACGGGTTAAAAGATTTTTTCGACCACACAGACGGGGCTTCCGGTGCCAATAATTTTGGCCGGGTGTCCTAGTAAACCGCTGGACGGTGCGATGGGCAGGCAAACAATATTGTCCGAAAGCTCGTTGGCAACAATCAGCTCGGTATCATCAGCACTCACACTGATAAAACGGGGTTGCTTGCCGTAACTGGACGATTCTCCGACGCGGGTGAGCGAACCGTATTGTGCATCTATGGAAAAGACGGTGACGCAGTCGCGCTTGCGGTCGGATATATACAGGTAACGTCCTTGGGAGTCTAAGGCAATGCCACTCGCCCAACCGTCGGAAACATAATCCTCCGGCAGCGTTTGTAAAATACGTCGTGGAGAAATCTGGCCCGTTTGCGCATCAAACGAATATTCTGTTACGGTATAGTCCTTTTCGTTGACCCCATAGAAGAAGTGGTTATCGGGCGAAACAACGCCATGCCGTGGTTCAGCTATAGCACGCGCCTTGACGGCGCAAACATTTTTAAGCGTCCCGTTTTCAGAATCAAGTTCAAAGACGGTCACCTGACCGACGCCCTGAGTCCGCCCCTGTGCCGAAACAATCAGGAAGCGCCCGCTTTGGTCAAGCGTGACCTGATGCGGATGAGAAATATGTCCCGGGCCGCCGTTGCCCGCAATAAAATACAATCCATGCGCAGGCAGCAGACGGCCGTCATGTTGCCTTGCGTGCACAGCAACGCAACCGGTTTGAAGATTTGCTACAAAAATCCATCGGTTGTCATGGCTGACCGTCAGATGTACCGGATTGGTTCCGCCGCTGCAAACCGTGTTCAGGTAAGACAGCGCACCGTTATTTTCAATGCGGAAAGCGCTGATTTCACTGCGGTCGCCATGGACGGTGTAGAGAAAATCCTCATGCCTGTCCATGCAGAGATAAGAGGGGTTGGGCAGTGTCTCGCAGGTTTGGAACGGCTGCCAGTCACCGGCTTCGCCCACGTGAAAAATGGCAATACCTTTGCCGTGGCCGCCGCGTTCCGGGCTGGTTCGGCAGCCTACATAGATAAGCTTCATCCCCAAATCACCGCCTTTGTGAAGGCGCTGCCGGCTTTGACGCCACAATACGCATTTGATAAGCAAAGCAAGCCGCAATAATCACATAAGCCGGAATGTTAAGCATTTTGTTGGGCAAAAAGATAATAATATCGCCCAGAGCAATCAGCATACGGAGCAGTATTGGAATTTTGCGGTTGGCCCAGTAGCCGCCGATGACCACTGCTACCGAAAGCACCAGTACGAGACAGCGCACGATTCCGAACAGATTTTCCATGGCGGAGCCCTGCAAAAGAATGGCTGCATCGAACACGAACACAAACGGTACAATAAATCCCGCAATACCGAGCTTGGTTGCCTGGCAGGCCGTTTTGAGGGGATTGGACTTGGCAATGCCGGCGGCAACAAACGCAGTGAGCGCGACAGGGGGGGTAATATTTGAAATAAGTCCGAAATAAAAGGCAAAGAAGTGTGCGGCAATGGGGGCCACACCCGCGTTAATCAAAGGCGGCGCACACAGCGAGGCCACAATGACATAGCAGGCGACGGTAGGCAGCGCCATGCCCATAATCAGCGAAGCGACAGCAGACATAATCAACATAAGGGCAATACGGCCACCTGAAATAGCAACCATTAGGCTCGTCATTTTTACCGCCAGACCGCTGCGGTCAACCACACAGAGAATGATGCCTGCACAGGCGCAAGCCACAGCAATATTCGAGGCGTTTTTTGCGCCGTCGGTAATCGCATCTAAAAACAGCTTAAGCGGGAACTTTCTCCTGCGGATCAGGTTTGCAATAATTTCGCTGCCCAAAAGAACGACTGTGGACCAGAATCCGGCGGTGCCGGGGCCATAACCAAAACCGCAGAGCAACACGATCAGGGTGCCAACGGAAATGAGCAGGTACCAGTTTTCCCGCAAGATGGGGCCAAGCTGCGGAATTTCTTCCTTGCTCATCCCGCGCAAATTCAGACGCTGCGCTTCAATATCTACCGAAAGGAAACAGGCCAGATAATACATCAGCGCCGCAGGCAGCGCACAGATAATCAGCGTCGTATAGCTCAGGTTCAGATTTTCGGCCATAATAAAGGCAGAAGCGCCCATGATAGGCGGCATAATTTGTCCGCCGACACTGGCGGTTGCTTCAACCGCCGCAGCAAAGTCGGCGGAATAGCCGCTCTTTTTCATCATCGGAATGGTAAAGGTGCCTGTTGTAGCCGCGTTGGCGGGGCCGGCGCCCGACACCATACCGAAAAGAGCGCTGGAAAGTACCGCCACCTTCGCAATTCCGCCCCGAAAGCGTCCAAACACCTGTTCAGCCAGCACCATCATGAGATCGCCGCCGCCGAAAGCCACCATAATTCCGCCGTAAATCATCAACGGAAAAATCTCCTTGGCACTGGTGGAAAGCGCGGTTCCGAACACGCCCTGAACCGTCAGATAAGTTGAACTGAGCAGGCGGTTGAGCGTAATACCGTTATGCCGCAGCAAGCCCGGCAGATAGGGGCCGATAAAGGCATAGGC
>JAEWYJ010000317.1 GCA_023395695.1 Bacillota bacterium
GGTATTGCCATTTGCACGGCCGGCATGCCGTGCAGGTCGATTGAACCGACGGGATGACCGGTGAACCAGCGGATTAAAGGGCGGATAAGACCAGCTTGGCGCCGTTGGTCTGATGATAGAGTCGGCCAACGCATAACAGAGGCGCCCCATGGGCGGATGGCGCAGGCAGGCTGTTGCCCGATAAAGAGCATTATGCAGCAATTTAAAAATCTGCCGCGGGTGGAAAATGCCGATAAAATGTAAAGGGGACGGTTTGTTTAACCGTCCCCTTATATTTTGCAAAATAAAATTATACCGCCCTTAAAGCGATTCGTGCAGGATATTCATAACCGTATTAAGACGCTCTATCGGAATCTGGCCGGGTGCGGAAACCTGCCCGACTGCGCCAAAGGTCATTGACGAGCCGAACACCTCGCCGCAGATGCGGCTGACGGCGCCAAGGCCCGACATCGACATGGTTATGATGGGGCGGTCGGCATACTTTGAATACATTTCCTCGGTGGCGCACAAAAGGGTCAGCACGTCTGCCCTGCTTTGGGGCATGACCGCAATCTTGGGAATGTCCGCACCCATATCCTGCATTTTGCGCAGCCGATAGAGCAGATCGTCCTTGTCGGGCGTTCCTGAAAAATCGTGGTTCGAACCGATGACGACAACGCCCGCTTCGTGAATATTTTTAATATTTTCAACAACGACAGCATCGCCCAGAAAAATCTCCACGTCTATGGCGTCCACGCTGCCGGAACAGGCGGCGAGCTTATTGAGAGCGGTGTATTCCGCTGTGCCTATTTCTTGTTCGCCGCCCTCTTTTTTGGTGCGGAAGGTGAACAGGACGGGCTTTTCGCCCAGTGCTGCGCGCAGGCTGTGCAGCACCTCTAAAACAGCGTCAAAATGGCGCGCGCCTTCAAAAAAGTCGACGCGCCACTCCACCAGATCAATAGGAAGCTCGCAAAACGCCGCAGCCTTGGCGAGAATGCCTTCGGCTGTGGGGGCAACGATGGGGGCAATTACTTTGGCCCTGCCGGAACCGATGGTCAGATTGCGCAATTGCAATGTTTTCATTTTTCACTCTCCTGAATTGTATTGGGCCGTTACGTAGCTGCCTGCGGCGGCAATGGCAAATAAGAGCCGGTGCTCTGAGGATGGGAAAGGCAGCTGATATTTGCAGTATACCGGAACGGGCGCGGGTTTTCAACCCGGATTTATAGTCATACCAGCAGAAAAACGATACAGGATTGGCGAGAGGCTGTTTTGTGGCTGACAAGGCGGAGGACGCAGATGGGCTGGTGCCCTTCAAGGACGACAACGCGGTCAGCTGCAAAACGGATCGTCAAGACGTATTGGTTTTCTGGTGGTTTGCCTATATATTGGCGATTTATCGGTTGCTGCTAATTGAGAACGTAGCGCCCGGTAACTTTAAATTTCCGGTTCACCCAAAATTCGGTCTGGTATTTGCCCTGACCGCCGTCCGAAATATCAAAAAAGCTAAAGGGAATCTCGATAACAGTGCTGCTGTTTGCATCAATATCTACAGAAAAGTCCCCCAAAAAGTCTTGGCTGGAGTCCTCATAATAACGTTCACTAAAAGGGATATACTCCCATTGGCTGCCGCCAAAACGGCGGCGCTGGGTGAAAAAGTCGCTGGTGACGGTAATCGCCCTGCTGCTGTCGTTTTTTTTGCGCAACGGCACCTTTACATCTTTGCTGTAGGGTAAATCGCTATCGGCCAGCAAATGAACCGTCGTCCTTGTCGGATCGCCGTTTTTCTGCCAGTAGCCGATTTGCTGCCCCTCCATAAAATCGCGGAGACGTCTTGCGACCCGCTCGTTGAGTGTGTAGGAGATGGTCGTCGCCAAATCGCTTGTATAAAGGCTGATGCCGGAACCACCTGCGGTAGCCGAACCGTAATCCCCATAGC
Source organism: Bacillota bacterium (assembly GCA_023395695.1). Classification (GTDB taxonomy): domain Bacteria; phylum Bacillota; class Clostridia; order Oscillospirales; family Ruminococcaceae; genus Yanshouia. The sequence goes on from JAEWYJ010000317.1 coordinate 1,919, forward strand.
CCATAAGGTCGTACACAATGCCGTTGTCAAATTTTATTGTTAACCCATAATGCCCCGCTACGGTGGACGGATTATAAATGCCGTTAAATATTTCAATAGGCTTATCCGGGTCAACGGTTAAATCGGTTTTAAGGAAATCTGAAATTTCCCGGATTGTTTCGCGGTCCTTTATGGTCAGGTCGATTAGAATATCGGCACTATAGCTCCAGCCGCCAAAGTGAATCTCGGAAATTTTTTCGGTGGTCATATGCGCCAGCCAGTGCATGGTCTTTGGAGCGGCCTGATTATAAATCGCTTCCCAAACTGCGGCCAGCTTGGGCGATGCATTCTCATCAAGATAGATATAATGCCGACCCTTGTCGGTAAAAACAATAAACGCCCTGTCGCCGGTCTCAGGCGTGTCGCCGGCGCTTTCAAGCAGCGCGGCAAAATACCGCTCGTCAAAGCTTGACATTGAGGTCAGGAGTGTATAACGTGCGGTCATATGATTTTTAACATCCAACGCGTAGACCGACGCCAGCTGCTCGCTATGGTAGGTTGTTGAAAGCGTATTGTTCCAGAGATTATCTGCGGTGGTGTAGTCCGGCACCGGCCCGGGAATGTTAACCTCGTGCGTGGGGTTTGGCAGGTCGGTTCTGGCGGGAGCGGCCGTGCTGTCGGCAGAGGATGGACTGTTGACAGACATAGTCCCCTGCTCAGGAATGTCGGCAAAGGCGGAAGCTGACACCGTGGTGCTGCTGTCAGGCGGCGTACTATACACGGCGGAACCCGCCTGCAATTCTGAAGAAGCTGCTGGGGCATCATCACCGCTGCTTTCTGCCGCAGAAGCATGTGTAGTTGAGCTTTCGATGTTCGATAAGCTGCTACAATTTGATAAAAACACAATCAATATTACTATCAGCAATATATAAATAGGCTTTTTCATAAAATCCCTCCTGTTCCTTTTAATATAGTGCTTTAAGTATGCTATAATCATCCAGATATGACAACTAAATTTTAGTACTGTTTATATAGCCGACTAACTTTAAAACCGGCTATAGCATTTAAAGAAAAAGCTGCACATGCCTGACGGCTGTGCAGCTTTTAAAATAACAAGAATTGTGCAAAGCGCCCGGAGATAGAAAACTATAGTCCCTCAGCAGCGTCAAGCGTTTCCCGAATAGTGGCAATGGAATCGCTTTCTTTGGCCATGCGCACGGCGATATAGGGCTTGTCGCCCGCGTTGACCAGTACGCGGCCCTTAAGCTGCCCGGCCACGCCGGCGGCCACAACGGGGTTAATCTGCTCAAAATAAAACAGCATCTGCCCGTTGCGTTGGGAAATTTCGCGGATGCCGAGCGCCGCGGCACGGTTGCGCACCAGCGCGACATCCACAAGGCCGGCGACTGTCTTGGGCGGGTCGCCAAAGCGGTCGATCAGCTCGTCGAGCACCTCGGCCGATTCGGCCTCGCTTGTGATGGCGGCAATTTTTTTGTAAACGTCGAGCCGTAGCGAGAGGCTGTCGATATAGTCCTCCGGAATATGCGCGGCAACGGGAATATCCACCTGGCACTCGGCGCTTTTTTGAATAGGCTCGCCTTTGGACTCGGCGACAGCCTCGGAGAGTAGGCGCAGGTACATCTCATAACCGACCGCCTCCATATGACCATGCTGTTGCGCGCCCAGCACGCTGCCCGCACCTCTGATCTCCATATCGCGCATTGCGATGCGAAAGCCCGAGCCGAAAGCCGTAAATTCCTTGATGGCGTTTAAGCGCTTTGCCGCAATTTCGGTTAGCGCTTTCATCGGGCGGAAGGTCAGATATGCAAATGCCCGCCGGGTCGAGCGTCCGACCCGCCCGCGCAGCTGGTAAAGCTGCGAAAGGCCCATGCGGTCGGCATCCTCAATAATAAGCGTATTGCAATTGGGAACGTCGACACCCGTCTCTATGATGGTGGTGCAGACAAGAATATCGGTCTCGCGGTCGACCAGCGATTGCCAGATTTTTGAGAGCTGCTCCTCGGTCATTTTGCCGTGGGCCGTGGCAATCCGGGCTTCCGGTAGCATCTCGCGCAGGCGGGCGGCGCAGCCGTCTATTGATTCGGTGCGGTTGTGCAGGTAAAATGCCTGCCCGCCGCGCCGCAGCTCACGCTTTAACGCCTCGCCGATGACAAGCCAGTCGTGCTCAAGCACATAGGTCTGCACCGGGTGGCGATCTTGCGGCGCCTCTTCGATAATTGACATGTCGCGAATACCGCTCATCGCCATCGAGAGGGTGCGGGGAATGGGTGTGGCCGACAGCGTCAGCACATCCACCGACTCGCGCAGCTGCTTAAAGCGCTCCTTATGCGCAACGCCGAAGCGCTGCTCCTCGTCAATGACGCAAAGCCCAAGATCTTTATATTCCACATCCTTTTGCAGCAGCCGATGGGTCCCGATGACAATATCCACCTCGCCGGTTTTAAGCTGGCGAATCACCTCGGCCTGCTGCTTGGGCGTCCTAAAGCGCGAGAGCAGCTCAATACGGATTGGGAAGCTCTCCATGCGCTTGGTAAAGGTTTGGTAGTGCTGCCAGGCCAAAATGGTGGTGGGCACAAGCACGGCGCACTGCTTTGAATCGTTGACGCATTTAAAGGCGGCGCGTATTGCCACCTCGGTTTTGCCAAAGCCCACGTCGCCGCAGAGCAGGCGATCCATCGGGCGGGGCGATTGCATATCCTCTTTAATCTCCACAATGCAGCGCAGCTGGTCATCGGTTTCCTCATAGGGGAAGCGCAGCTCAAAATCGCGCTGCCAGTCGGTATCCTCCGAGAAGGCGAAGCCGGTTGCAATAAGGCGTTTTTTGTAAAGTGCCGTCAGTTCCTCTGCCATATCGGCGACGGCTGCGCGCACCCGGGCGCGGGTTTTTTGCCATTCGGGCGAGCCTAAGCGCGATAGCCGCACAATGCCGTCCTCTGACTTGCCGATATATTTGCTGACCAGATCGAGCTGCGTGACGGGGACAAAAAGCGTGTCGGTGCCATGATAACGGATCTTGATATAATCCTTGACCACGCCAAGCACCTCACGCTTGACAATGCCCGAAAACACGCCGATGCCATGGGTGGTATGCACGACATAATCGCCCTCGGTTAAGTCGGAAAGGGAACGGATGGCATCGGCCGCCCGCCGCTTTTTAACACGCTTGGGGGGCGCTGCAGCACGCGCGTGGCTGATGACGGCGACCTTTTCCCCGGGGTATTCAAAGCCCGCCGAAACGGTCAGGTCGGTAACGGTTACACCCGGCATAAAGGCGGGATTTTCGGCATAGGTTGCGTCCAACCCTTCGGCTACGAGGTCACGCACCAGCGCCTCACACCCCCGCCGGGTAGGCAGCAGCACGGTCACCGAATAACCGTTGTGTAGGTAGGGGCGGACGTCCTCAAGCAGATGCTCCAATTCTCCGCCCCACGGCGCCAGCGCCAGCGCATGAACGTTGAGCAGTCCGCGCAGCCGCAGGTCGGGCACCGAACGGGCAAAGGTGTCTAAAATAATGCTGCGCCGGTCGGTGGCTGCGCAGAGCAGGTCGTCAAAATCCCCCGAAAAGCGGTCGCAGCCCGCAAAGCAGACGCCCTGCTCAAGCAGCGACACCACATCCTCGTTGAGCTGCCAGAGCGCGGCAGTGAGGCCTTCGCGGCAGGAGG
>JAEWYJ010000030.1 GCA_023395695.1 Bacillota bacterium
CTGCCCGAAATGGTACAGGGCCTGCCGGTGACTGCGCTGGGCAGGCTTGCCTTTGACGCCGCCGAAGAACAGCCCAAGGGCGAGCAGCTGCGCATCACCTGCGGGCTGCCCGCCAAAGAAACGGACAACCGCAGGCTGGAACGGCTGACGCTGCCCTCAACGCTCAAGCGCGTGGGCGACTACGCGTTTTACAACTGCGCACAGCTGCGCGAGGTGCGCTTTTTAAGCGAGGTCGCACATTGGGGCGTTGATGCGTTTATGAATTGCCGCAGACTCAACACCTTTTTTATCCGGGCCGCGGACGAGCGGGCAGAAAGCGTCTATTATTTTGCAAGCGCGTTTTCCCGCGAGCTGGACATCACGGTGGAATATCCTGAGGGGCCAGCTGCCCGGTTAATTTTCCCCGGCTATGCGGAAGCATATCAGGAGAATATATCTGCGCGCTGCTTTTTTTATGAGGTGCAGGGCGCCGGCTATCCCTACCGTAGCATGTTCAGGAGCCGCGCGCTGGTGCTCAAGGACTACGACCGGCTGTGGCCGGCGTTGTTGGCAACCGAGCACGACCCCGACTGCGCACTGCGTATGGCATGGTACAGGCTGCGTTATCCGCGTACGCTGCTGCGTGAGGCGTCGGCGCAGTATCTGCTGTTTCTGCGCCGCAATGCGGGCGCAACCATTGCCTGGCTGCTGGGTCTCAAAGATATGCGCGGGCTGGCGTGGTTTTTGCCCCGCTCGCAGGCCAGCCGGGAAACGCTGCGTCTTGCTTGCGACCAAGCGCGCAGGCAAGGCTTACCCGAAGCGCTGGCCCTGCTAATTGAGGAACAGCACCGGGACTTTCCGGAGGGAATAAATAAGTCCTTTGTGCTATAGGAAACGCATCTGGCGCGTATGCCAGAATTTATAACGAAGCATCCGCTGCCTTTGTTTTGTGCAGCGCACAGTGGAATTTACAAATAACAGATCGGGGAGGGACAAGCGGTGGCGAGCAAAAAGACACTGGCGGAAATTGGTGTAACGATTCTGGAGGCGGCGCAGAGCGAACTGTATATGAACCTGCCTTATCTTGATCTGGCACTGTGCGCGCTGGCGTTTTTGCCCGGGGAGGAGATGACGCCAACGCTGGCCACCAACGGCGAGCAGCTTTATTTTAACAGCGCCTACCTGTCCGAACGCTATTTGCGAACCCTGACGGGATTAAACCGCACCTATTTACATATTGTGTTGCATTGCATGCTGCGGCATCTGGCTAAAAAGCGGGGCAAAGAGGCGCCGCTGTGGGACTTGTCCTGCGATATTGCCGTTGAGAGCATTTTGGATACGCTGGCGATGGATTATCCCTGCCTCAAGGGGCTGGGTGCGCCGATGCGCCGCGGCCTTTACAGCAATTTGCACACCCGTATGCGGGTGCTGACCGCCGAAGGCATTTATTACGAGCTGATGCGCCGTCGCCTGCCGGAGCAGGAGCTTGCCGCATTGCGGCGGGAATTTTTTGAGGATGACCACGGGCTGTGGGCGCCTGAAAACCGCGACCAAAAGCAACAGAGCGACCGTCAGGATAAAAAGTGGGGTGGTATGTCCGAACGTACCCAGACCGGCCTTGAGACGGTTATGGCCGGTCGGTCGACGGGCGGCGAGGCCGTCTACGAACAGATTAAGGTCGCCAACCGCGCGGGTGCCGATTACCGCAGCTTTCTGCGGCGTTTTGCGGTGCCGCGTGAGGTTATTGGCGTGGATGGCGACACCTTCGACTATGGCTTTTATAGCTACGGGCTGCGGCTTTATGGCAACATGCCGCTTATTGAGCCGCCCGAGACCCGTGAGGAAAAGCGCATTCAGGACTTTGTAATTGCGGTTGACACCTCTCTTTCGACCTCGGGTGCGCTGGTTCGGGCGTTTTTGGCTTCGACCTATTCGATTTTGCGCAGTACCGAAACCTTTTCGTCCAAGGTGAACATCCGTATTATCCAGTGTGACGATCAGGTGCGCGGCGACACTATTATCCGTGACCTGAGCCAGCTTGAGACGTATATGGAGCGCTTTCAGCTCTCGGGCGGCAGCGCAACCGACTTTCGTCCTGTTTTTGAGCATATTGAGCGTTTGCGCGCGGCTGGGGAGCTGCGCGGGCTGCGCGGGCTGATCTATTTTACCGACGGCATGGGTATCTACCCCAAAAAACGTCCGCCTTATGAGACGGCGTTTATTATGACCGAGCCTCCGATTCCGGTGGAGGTGCCGCCATGGGCCATCCGCCTCTCGCTGACCGAATCGGAGCTGGAACAGGCAGCACGCCCTGCGCCGCTTGAGGATGAGGGCCCCGACTGGTCGGAGCTGCCGTATTTATAAGCTGTTTATAAGAAATAAGCGGAGGAATACCATGAATATCAAAGAAGCAAAACAGGAGATTGCCAACACGCTGCGGGCCTACCTGGCCAAGGATGGGCAGGGCAGCTACCTGATACCCGTCAACCGCCAGCGCCCCGTGCTGCTCATGGGCCCTCCGGGCATCGGAAAAACCCAGATTATGGCACAGATTGCCGCCGAAACCGGCGTGGGGCTGGTCTCCTACACCATCACCCACCACACCCGCCAAAGCGCCATCGGCCTGCCCTTTATCGAAAAGCACCGCTACGGCGGTAAGGAATATGCCGTCACCGCATACACCATGAGCGAAATTCTTGCCTCGGTCTACAGCCTGATGGAAAACACCGGAATTGGCGAGGGCATTTTGTTTCTCGACGAGATTAACTGCGTCTCCGAAACGCTGGCCCCCATGATGCTCCAGTTTTTGCAGAATAAGACCTTCGGCAATCAGCGCCTGCCGGAGGGCTGGCTGATCGTCGCCGCGGGCAATCCGCCGGAGTACAATAAGTCGGTGCGGGATTTTGACGTTGTGACGCTCGACCGCGTCAAGCGCATTGATGTCCGGGAGGATTTTGCGGTCTGGAAGGAATATGCCTACCGCAAAGCCCTGCATGGCGCCATCATTTCTTACCTGGACATTAAGAAAGAGCATTTCTACCGGATTGAAACCGGCGTAGACGGCATGGAATTTGCCACCGCGCGCGGCTGGGAGGATCTCAGCGAGCTGCTGCAGGTCTATGAGCAGCTGGGTCTTGAGCTGGGGCACGAGGTTGTGGGTCAATATATTCAGCTGCCCCGCATCGCCCGCGATTTTGCCGCATATCTTGCGCTTTATTATAAATATCAGCAAACCTATCACGTCAATGAGATTATAGAGGGGCAATGGCATGCCGTTACGGCCGCTGAGCTGAGGGCCGCACCGTTTGACGAAAAGCTGGCGGTTATGGGCCTGTTGCTTGCCCGTCTGTCCGATTCAGCCGGGCAAGCCCGCGCGCAGGATGCTCTGACCGAAGCGCTTTATGCCGATCTGCTGGCCTTTAAAGCGCAGCTCGCGTCAGGCGCCTCCGCCATAAAGATTCTTGAGGGCCTAACGCAGCGTCGCCTTGCAGAATTGGCCCGGGCTGCCGAGGCGGGCCAGCTGGACAAGGAAGCCCGCGGGCAAACGCAGCGGGAGGTCGCGTGCCTGAACCGCTACCGCGAGAGACTTGCGGCTGAAGGCATTGCCGGGGCTGACGCACTCGACGCGGTGCGCAACTGGTTTCAGGAGGAGGTCGAAGCCCGCAAAAGCGCTGGAGAAGTGGCGGGCAGGCACTTTGAGCATGTATTTAACTACCTGGAGCAGGCCTTTGGAGAAAGCCAAGAGTTGGTGCTGTTTGTCACCGAGATTACCGCCGGTTTTGACACCTCGTGGTTTGTCGAGCATTTTGGCTGCGATGCATATTTTCGCCATAACAAGGCGTTGCTGTTTGATGACGCGCACCACCGTATTCGTCAGGATATTCTCGCGGCAAGGGGCGACGGCGCACCCGCAACGTTTTAGCACTTGTGTAAACTGCAACCAACTAAGCGAAAGGTGGAAAAAAGGCTATGAAAAACGCGGTTAAAGAAAAGCTTGCAGCAGGTCAACGGGTTTTGGGTGTCTTCCATGAGCTTGGCAGCGCCACGGCGGTTGAAATGCTGGGCTACGGCGGGCTGGATTTTGTCGTTATCGACGCAGAGCACGGCCCGTTCGGCGTGGAGCGGGTGCAGGAGCTTATCCGCGCAGCCAACGGTGCACAGCTTGTACCAATGGTGCGCGCCAAGGACAGTGAACGCAATTCGCTGCTTAAAATGCTGGATGTTGGGGCAATGGGCCTGATTATTCCCAACGTTCAAAGCGTCGCGGAGGCCCGGCGCATCGTTGAGTACGGCAAATACTGCCCGCTGGGCAACCGCGGCATTGCGCCGACCAGTGGCAGTAAATTTTGGACGGCGGACTATGCCGCACAGGGGTTGGAGCACTATTTTTCGGTCAGCAACAGTGAAACGCTGCTGCTCCCCCAATGTGAAACGCGCCAGTGTCTGGAAAGCATTGAGGAGATTGTCGCAATTGAGGGCATAGACGGCATTTTCGTCGGCCCTTACGATTTATCAGCCGCTTTGGGCAAGCCCGGACAGTTTGAAGACCCGGCGGTAACAGGCGCTGTTGAGCGGATCTTAAAGGCATGCCAAACGGCCGGCAAGCTGTCGTTTATCTATGCCGGCAGCCTTGACGACGTTATAAAAAGGTACGGGCAGGGTTACGGCGCAGTCTGCCACGGTATGGATGCTTTGATCCTGAAGGATGCGGTCAGGCGCATTGTTTCGTCGGTAAAAGCCCTATAAAAGGCTAATGGCGGGTGGCTATGCCACCCGCCATTAGCTACAAGTTATCAAAAAAACCGCCCGCTATTGCGGACGGCCTTTATGGTTGCCGAACTAGGATTCGAACCCAGACAAACAGAGTCAGAGTCTGTCGGGTTGGGGGGAAGAATCATTAATAAAGACGTTTAATTTTCCCGCCGCTTTACTGACTGCACGTTGTTTTTCCAGATGAGTATAGATAGCCAATGTCGTGTGAATATCTCTATGCCCCATCAAATATGAAGCAGTTTTTACATCAATACCTGCATCATAAAGCATCGTACAATATGTGTGCCGAATCATATGTTGAGTAATATCTAAACTTGTCTGCTGCTTATACTTTATCCATTGCCAACTATGGGCATTGGGATTAATAGGTGTATAAGAATTTTCACCAAAAATTAGACCCTTATGAATGCCGGGATGTTTTTTCAGAATTGGTTTTAAGGTTTTGGGCATCGGAATGATCCGTTCTTGATCGCCATTTTTTAAATAGTCCCGAATGAAGGACTGTTTTTTTACATACACAACAGCCTTATTTACACAGATTAAGTTTTGCTCGAAATCCAAGTCCTCCCATTTTAGGGCAAGCATTTCTGATCGCCTAAGGCCGGTCATCAATAAGCAGTAGGCATAAAATCCATTTTCAAAATTATTTCGGTGTAACAAAACTATTTCGACTTCACCTTGCGTTAATGCCCGGCGATGACTTTTCGTAGCCATGCGTGGCGTCTTGACAAAGCTACAAGGATTCGATAGCTCTAGTCCTTGTATATTGGCGTATCTGAAAATTTGCTGAATCATGTATTTTCTTTTATTGATAGAACTTTTAGCTAGACCTTGCTGATGTAATCCATCTAATAGTTCCTGAACTTTTTTAGGAGTAATATCTTCCATGTTTAGTCCATCGAATTTTGTAACCAAATGGTGTTGCATTTTCGCGTACTCATTAAGAGTATTTTTTTGAACTTCGCCTTCTTGAAATTTGATCCATTTGTTAGCCCAATGCTTAAACGTCATATCCATAATACTGTCTCCCTTCCCTACAACATTCATGTTGTAGGGATTTTTTTATTGTCTTGAAAGTCCCTACCAATCGGTAGGGACTTTTTCATTTTATATCGTAAACCTATATTTCGACAAATAGACAGGAGGAAGGCAATATGAAAATCATATCCATTGCAAATCAAAAGGGCGGCGTGGGCAAAACTACGACGACAATGGCACTGGGAGCGGCACTGGCCGCAAAGGGAAAGCGAGTATTACTCATCGATCTTGATCCACAGGGTAACTTGTCCAGCTATCTGGGATATGAACCGAACAGCATCGGATTTACCGCACATGAACTGATCGTCGCTAGTGCAGCAGGTAGGCAGTTTGATGCGTTAGGTTGTATCCGGCGGAGCGAAGCGGAACAGTTGGATTACATACCAGCCACACTGGCGCTTGGTGATGCGGATTCCACGCTTCAGGTGGCAATTGGCAAAGAACGAGTTTTATACCGCAGCCTGCAAACGCCGGTATTCGCAGGTTACGATTATATACTTATAGACTGCCGCCCGGCGCTGGATAATTTAACGCTTAATGCTTTAAGCGCCTCGGATCTCGTTGTAGTCCCGGTGCAGATGCAGAAATTTGCGTTAGATGGACTCGATGCTCTGTTTAACTCCATCCGCATGATTCAGCAGCTCATTAACCCCAGCCTGAAATTGGGCGGTATTCTACGGACAATGCGGGATAACACGAACATGGCCGAAAGTGTAGACACTTACCTTATCAATAATTATGGAGACGCTGTTTACACCACTTCGATCCGCCGGTCAGTAGAAGCTGCTAATAGCACGGCCTATCAGAAAAGTTTGGTCAGCTATAAAAATAAGCTTGGCACGGAATACGAAGCTTTTGCCGAAGAGTTCTTAGCGAGGGAGGGAGATTAATTGGCTATCATTAAACTTCGTTACCTTAAAGTTGACGATAAGGCGACTGTTCTTGATGATGTACAGGATACATTAAATAGTCTCCTATTAAAAAAAGGCTCAATCGTAGAAATTAAATCTGCTTGTACAGAACTATTCCAAGGCCAATACCGTAAATGCTATGTAGTTACAGATTTGATGGGGCAACAATTCCCCTTAAACCTTTGGGAATGGCAGCTTGACCTATTATCTATATACATGAAAAGAATGGTTGAAGTTTTCCTAATAAACGGCTTTACGATGATTCTGATACTATTGAGCATTGCATCAGGTGAATATTTATCAAACACTTTACTGTTTTCCTTACCATACATTTTTGCGCTGCTTTTTTCTTTGGTATTTCTTTGTATCTTAACTAATACACCATTTTTGGCTTATACCAGATTCTGCAAAGAATATTTTATCCTCCGACGAAAGAAGGTGAATAGTTTTGGCAAAAACATTTGATTTTTCCAACCGACCTAAGCAGCAGGTGACGCCGGCCGATCTGCCGGGATTGTTCGGTGGGACGGGAAACACTGCTGCGCCAGGCGTAATCGTGCAAATACCGATCGATTTGCTTGATTCATGGACAAATCAACCGTTTCGTCCATACAGTTCTGCTCAGATGCAGCAGCTTGTTGATGATATCAAGGCTAATGGTGTGCTGAACCCAATTATTGTGCGGCCGAGGGGACAACGGTATCAGATTCTTGCCGGGCATAGTCGCACCAATGCGAGCCGGGAGGCCGGGCTGTCCACCGTACCGGCTATCATACGGGACGTGGACGACGACACTGCCACCCTAATCATGGTCAACACCAACCTTAACCAGCGCGATGAACTGTTGCCCAGTGAGAAGGCTTGGGCGTACCGTTTACAATTGGAAGCGATGAAGCGACAAGCAGGCAGGCCAGCCAAAGAGAATTTGGGACAAAATGTCCCAAATTACAATGGTAAACGTTCAACTGAAATTCTTGGCGAAAAAAGCGGTGAGAATTACAAGCAAATTCAGCGCTATATCCGTCTCACAAGCCTTATTACGGAGTTGCTTGAAATGGTAGATCAAGGCATGCTGCCGATGATGTCTGGCGTGTCGCTCTCTTATCTGGCCGAAGATCAGCAGCATATTGTTTGTGACATCTCAGCTGAGTGCGATAAGCGCATTTCTACAGCACAGGCTGAAAAGATCAAACGGTTGGGGCAGGAAGGCACCTTTACCGCCGAGGCTGTCCGACAGCTTCTGCTACCGGCCCCGCGCTGGAACGCTGCTAACGCCTTTGTCAGCCGCAGCCGTGGGCTTATCCCAAAGACGGCCACCGAGAAGGATATAGAGCAGGTTGCGAAGCTTATTGAGGATTATTTTGAAAGAAAAGGAGCGATAACATGAAATACGGCAGATTGTTTTTTGATGGTGAGCTGGATCGCATGAACGTTGTTTTTGAAGATAAAAGCTATGGGGACGGCTTTCATTGCGGAGACATTGTAGAGGCATATAATCCCGATAACGGTTGTTGGGCGGCGCGCAGGTTAGAGTATGACCACGACCGCGACGAATGGTTTTTTGTTGGTTTTGGTTCAATACCTGTTAGCACGGTAATTCGCATGTAAATCCTCAAATTCGCAATCGTTTGCGAATTTGATGAAAGAAATAGGGGAGATTTAGATGGATGTACTTCAAGATTATGAAAAAGACACTATACGCGTTGGCGTCAAAATTGCCGGTACCTCCACCCGCGCTATAGCGGCGGGCATACTCAGGCTGCTGGGAAAGCTCAAGGAGCAGATTTTTGACAAGGAATCCAAAGGTCTTGTATCGATGAAGAAGCTGGCCAACGAGGGGTACACATTAGACGCCCAGCTCGTTAAAGACCCTAATCTAAAAGCGCTGTCCAAGATTATGAAGAAGTATCATGTCGGATTTTCTGCGATGCAGCAGGGTGAATCGGGGAATTATGTGCTGTTCTTTAAAGCCAAGGATCAAGCGCAGATTACAGCAGCCTTAAACGACTATCTGGCTAAAACGTTTGCCAAGGAAGCACCCGGCGTATCCTTACCGGAGCAGGCGCTGGAACGTGAAGCGGTTTTTGTTCAGACCTTTATTACCTTGCCGCCCGGCAAGGAGGTTGCGGCTCTCCAGGCGCCTGAGGCCGTGCCACTGCTAAGAGGGCCCGCTGAGCCGTTACCTGTCGGCACAGGCCCGCGTTCTCCCGTGCCGATTGATGTTTCTTTTACTGCTCTGGAAGAGCCAAAAGCTCAGCGTGCGCTGCCTATGCCGCGTTCAATCCCAAAGGCGCTGGAAAGAGCCAAGGATGAAGCCAGGACACTGGAGCAGGCACGCGAAATTATGCAGGAGATGACACGGCAGCGTGTTCCCAAGAGGGAAAAATCACGATGAAGCGCAAGAAGCTTATGCTCTACGCCATTACCGCTGTTTTTGTTTTTTGCGTGTTTCTTTATGTTAACCGCCTCAGTGAGCAGCTGCGTATGGCCTTTACCGATGGCAGCCCCTTTAAGCTAACCTTCGGATTGGCGCTGGCATCTATGCTCCGAAAGCCGTTCGCGTTGTCGCTTGACGGCATTGATTTGGCGGTTGGTGGTGCAGCAGTCTTAGTATTGGCGGTCACACTGCTTCAGCGGCGTAAGATGTTTCGCCCCGGCGAGGAATACGGCTCCGCACGGTGGGGTAAGCCGGCGGATATTGCACCCTTCGTTGATCCTGACCCAGAGCATAATATCATTCTTACCCAGACTGAACAGCTCTCTATGGCCGGGCGCATGAAGCGCACCAAGACCGAGGATTACAACCGCAATAAAAATGTATTGGTAATCGGCGGCTCCGGCACCGGTAAGTCCCTGTTTTTCACCATTCCGAATCTGTTGCAAATGCATAGCAGCTATGTCATTACAGATCCAAAGGGCACCATATTACTGGAATGCGGCAACGCATTTGAAAAGTGTGGATATCAGATAAGGGTGCTAAATCTCAACGAGACGGAGGGCCTGCGGCAGTCGCAAGGGTATAACCCTTTTGCCTATCTGCACAGTGAGGCGGATATTTTAAAGCTGGTGGATGTGCTTATGGCCAACACCAACGGCGACAATAAAAGCTCGGGATCAGACCCGTTCTGGCAGTCTGCGGAACGGCTGTTGTATACCGCGCTAATAGGATATATCTATAGCTGTGGTGAGCCGGAGGATAAAAACATCCTCACCCTTTTAATGTTAATAAATTCTTTTGAGGTTCGGGAAAACGATGACGAGTACCAGTGCGCCGTCGACCTGCTGTTCAGAGATTTGGAAGAAGAATTCCCGGAGCATTTTGCCGTGAGCCAATACCGCAAATTCAAGCTTGCTGCGGGTAAAACAGCTAAATCCATTCTCATTTCCTGCGGTGCGCGGCTGGCGCCATTTGACATTAAAGAGGTGCGCGACATGATGGCGGAGGACGACTTGGAGCTGGACAAGCTTGGCGACCGTAAAACTGTCCTGTTTGTCATTACGTCGGATACCAGCAAGACTTTCAATTTTATTGCCGCCATCATGTATGCGCAGATGTTCAATTTGCTCTGTGACCGGGCGCTTTATAAATATGGCGGTCGGCTGCCAGTGCATGTACGTTGCATTTTGGACGAATTTGCGAATATTGGCCGTATCCCGAATTTTGAAGAAATTATATCAGTTATCCGAAGCAGAGAAATCTCCGCCTGCCCGATACTGCAATCTAAAGCACAGCTTGAAGCGATATATGATAAAAAGGCTGACATTATCGTTGATAACTGCGATACCATGCTTTTCCTTGGAAGCAAGAGCATGAAAACCATTAAAGAAATTGTAGAAATGATTGGCAAGCAGACCATTGATAAATATGATCAGAGCCAATCGCGCGGTACGCAACGCTCCAACAGTGTCAGCTATCAGAAACTTGGGCGCGAGCTGATGAC
>JAEWYJ010000032.1 GCA_023395695.1 Bacillota bacterium
GTGGCACCCTCTACCGGAATAACCTTCATCCCCATTGAAAGGCCAATGCCCTGCAGCAGGTCAACGGCGGAAATCATACCGCCGCGCAGGCCGTACCGCTGCTCAAAATTATGGAGCTTCGGCCGGGTGCCTTCGCCCCAAAACCACACCGACGTTGCAGGGTTTTTGCCCTGTGCCACACGCGCCAGATTGACCGGATGATTGCGAAAAGCCTCGGTGGAATAGGCCATCATCTCCAACAGCAGGTCGTGGTTGACGCCTTGGGGTATGTATTCCTCGCCCAGACTTCTGCCCGAAATATCATGCGGCGGTGTGAGTATAGCACCCGTGCGCCCCTCCCTGAGTACAAGGCAGTGGCGATAGCTGACACCCGGATAAAACTCAATTTTATCTGAGCCAAAGCGCTGCTGCATCACCGCAATCAGCTGTGCGGCCTCGTCGCTTGAAATTTCCCCCGCGCAATAATCCCGCATTGTTCGCGCCGGCAACGCGGTCTCGTCCGAAAGCGTCACAAGGTTGCAGCGGTAGGTCACGTCGTTTTCTCCCAACGTCACCCCCATGCTGACTGCCTCAAGCGGCGAACGGCCGGTGTAGCATTGCGAGGGATCCACCCCGATGATCGACAGATTGGCAATATCGCTGCCGGCTGGCAGATGGTCGGGAACAGTGACACTCAGCCCCATAACACCGTTGGTTGCGATGCGATCCATATTCGGATGCCGGGCTACCTCAAGCGGGGTTCTGCCGTCCAGTTCGGCAATGGGCTCGTCCGCCATGCCGTCGCCCAAAAAGATTACACATTTCATATAAAATCGACACTCCCTATTGCATATAAAGGCGGGACGCCCAAAACAGACCAAGCCGTTTTAAAGCGCCCCGCTTCGCCATAATACTTTTAATCAGGCAAATTTGCGCCGCAGCAGACCACGACAGATAGCCTGCCCGCTTCAAACGGCCCTAGCCGTGTTGTTCTTCAAAGGCCCGCATAAAGTCGACGAGCGTTTGGACGCCCTCATACGGCATGTTGTTGTAGATAGATGCGCGCATGCCACCCAGCACTTTATGCCCCTTAAGGTTGGACATGCCAAGGGCCGCGGCCTGCTTGACAAACTGCGCGTCAAGCGCCTCATCCCCGGTGCTGAACACAACGTTCATAAGCGAACGGGAATCTTTTTGAGCGCCCCCTGTAAATAGCCTGCTTGAATCGAGATAATCGTAAATCAGCGACGCCTTGGCAATATTCCGGCGCTGCATCTCGGTCACGCCGCCGATGGATTTGATGTATTCGAGCACCAGCTTGGTGACATAGATGCACCAGCAGTTTGGCGTGTTGTACATCGACTCTTTTTCCGCCATGGCTTTATAGTTGAGCATAATTGGCGTGCCGGCAGCCGGCTGCTCAAGCAGATCGTCGCGGATGATAACCAGTGCCATACCGGCAGGCGCAATATTTTTCTGGACGCCCGCATACAGCACACCGAACCGGCTGACATCCAGCGGCTCGGAGAGGATACAGCTTGAAATATCGGCAACCAGCGGCACATGACCCGTGTCGGGAATGTAAGGGAACTTTGTGCCGTACACGGTATTATTAAAGCAGATATGCACATAGTCGGCATCGGGGTTCAGCTTTAACGCCGCCTGCTGCGGAATGCGGTCATAACCGGTGTCCTCTGAGCTGGCCGCAATATGAACCTTGATAAAATTTGCTGCCTCTTTGGCGGACAGCGCCGAAAAATTGCCGCTCTTGACATAATCGGCCGTACCACTGCGCCGAAGGTTCAGCGGCAGCGCCGCAAACTGCAAGGTCGCGCCCCCCTGCATGAACAGCACCTTATAATTATCGGGGATCTGCATCACCTCGCGAAGAAGCTTTTCTGCATCCTGCGCAATTTCCATGAACACCTTAGATCGGTGACTCATCTCCATGACGCTCATGCCACTACCGTGGTAGTTGTACATATCACGGTTGCATTCCTCAAGCACTTCGAGGGGCAGCATTGAGGGACCCGCCGAAAAATTGTAGATGCGTTCATACTTTGACATCGCTATGACCTCCTAAAATATCTCAAAAATGATGGTCGGGTCGCGTTATGCGCGCTGACACAACGCGCTGAAAGCAACGGCTGTGCCAAGCGGCTATTCACAGTATATGTCGCCGGACAATCACCGTCAACACTTTGTTTGACAAATTAAAAGAGAATGTAGAGCGGACTGACTTTCAAGCAATTGGAATACAGGCGCGGAATTTTTGTATATCGTCGGGCACAGGCCGCAAGGAGACGGACCACCTGCCCCTGAGGGGAGAACGCGGTCAGGCGCAAAACAGGCCGCCAAGACGTCTTGGTTTTCTGAGATTTTGACTATATAGCGTCAAACCAATAGAAAAGCAGCTGGATAAGCGGTGTGTTGCACGCCAATTCAGCCATGTTTTTCTATTGGTTTAACCATAAAATACCGCGGCGCTGAAATTGGCGCAGCGTCGGCGGTATTTACTGTAACGATTAAAAGAACATATAGAGCTGGCATTTTACCATGCCGTTGTAGAGCTTTCGGCGGCGGCTGGCCTGCCTGCCGAACAGATCCTCAAAATGCTCATGGGGGCTGATGATATAATAGCTTCTGCCCTCGCCCGGAACGAACACCCGCCCCATTGTGCGGTAAAGCGCCTCGGCCTGATGCAGTTCAAGCATACGCTGGCCATAGGGCGGATTGGTTAAAAGGGTGAAGGGCTGTTCGGGCGGGACAAAGGACGCAATATCCGCGGCTTCGCAGCGCACCTTAACACCCACACCGGCGCGTTGGGCATTGTCGTGCGTCAGCTTAACGGCGTGCGGGTCATTATCGAAGCCTATCGCCTGAAAAGCGCCCCGACGCTTAATCTGCTCAAAGCTCTCCCCGCGTACCTGCTGCCATTCTTCCTGAGGCACAAGATCCCAGCGTTCGGCCGAAAAATGGCGTTTTAAGCCCGGCGCAATGCGCAGCGCCTTAGTCGCCGCCTCAATCAAAAGGGTTCCGGAGCCACAAAACGGATCGACGACCAGCGTATCCTCACGGACGCGGGCAAGGTCGGCCATGCCACAAGCCAGCGTCTCTTTAATCGGCGCGGCGTTTGCGGTAGGGCGATATCCCCGTTTGTGCAGCCCGTTGCCGGAGGTATCAATCATGATGGTAGCGACATCCCGCATGATAGAAAACTGTATCTGATGCACCGGCCCGGTTTCGGGCAGCCACTCTCTGCCATAATGCTCGCCCAGACGTCTGGCCGTCGCCTTTTTGATGATAGCCTGGCAGTCCGGCACACTTTTCAGCTTGGAGTTAAGCGACCAACCCTTGACCGGGAATGCGTCGGCACTGCCGATATAATTCTCAAAGGGCAGCGTATAAACGCCCTCAAAAAGCTCCTGAAAGCTCTCAGCCCGAAATCCGCCCACCACAATCAGCACC
>JAEWYJ010000095.1 GCA_023395695.1 Bacillota bacterium
TGCTGACTATGCCCAAGCAACGGCGGCCCCGCGTGTTTTACACCTGCCACGGCTATCTTTTTGGAGAAAACGACGGGCTTTCGCGGTTTAAATATCTGCTGCCTGAAAGGCTGTGCGCCGGCGTAACCGACGTGCTGATGGTGATGAACCGTGAGGATGAGCATATTGCGCGCCGTTATCGGCTCTTTAAGCACAGCATTTATTACATTAACGGTATGGGGCTTGTCCCCGGCCGCTTTGCGCCGCCCACACCCGGGCAGCACGCTACGGCAAAAGAGGCCTTGGGCTTTTTGCACGGACAGCTGCTGTTTGTTTATATCGCCGAATTTTCAAAGCGCAAAAACCACCGACAGCTTCTGACTGCTTTTGCCACTGCCGTCTCTTTAAGGCCTGACGCGCGGCTGCTTCTGGCCGGCACCGGCGCACTGCTGGAGGATTGCCGCAGGCTGGCGGCAAGGCTTGGCATTGCAGATCAGGTTCGTTTTTTGGGTTATGTCAGCGACACGCCCGGTCTGCTGGCCGGCTGCGACTGCTGTGTCTCGACCAGTATAATAGAGGGCCTTCCGTTTAATATTATGGAGGCGAGGGCCAGCGGGCTGCCGGTTATTGCCAGCGACATTAAGGGCCACCGTGAGCTGGCCGAATCCGACCCGGATATGACGCTGTTTAGTTCAACCAAAGCGCTTGCACAGCTGCTGGCCGGCGCACAGCCCTGCGGGCGGCGCGGCGCCGAGCTGTCGCGCTTTATGCTGCCGCAGGTGCTGCCGGAGATTATGAATATCTATCTGGGCGGGCAAAGCGACGCCGGGGCACCGGTAAAGTTATAAGAAAGCAGGTGTGGAGTAAAATTGCTGCCGTATATTGTACTGCTGGCCGTTTCAGGCGCTGCGGGTATTTTGATCTGCGAGCGCAAGCCCTCGCGAAAAAATGAGCTGATTGTTTTAGGTATTATGACGTTGCTGATGTGTGCCATGGCCGCGTTGCGCGGCGAAAATGTGGGCGTCGATTATGACTGGGTCTACCGGGACTACTTTTTAGCCGCCCGGGAGCATGGTTTTGCATTTTTGTTGTCCGACCAAAATATTTACCGGGTAGAGCCGGTCTACGGGCTGCTCAATCAGGTCGTGGCGCTCTTTACGCCCGATCCGATGGCGCTGTGGTGGACCGCTTCGGTCGTCATTATTTTGCTGCGGGTTGTTTTTATCTGGCGATACTCGCCAAAGCTATGGTTAAGCGTCTTTTGCTATATCGGTCTTGGCTTTTTCACCTACGCGCTATGCACGCTGCGGCAGGAGCTGGGTATTTCGGTCGCAATGTTTGCGTTGCCGTTTTTGCAGCGTCGTAAGCTGCTGCCTTATTTCGCCATCGTTCTGCTGGCGGGCTTGTGCCACAGCAGCCTTTTTATCCTGCTGCCGGTCTACTTTATTGCAGCCATACCGCCCAACAGGTGGATGATCGGCCTGTACGCGACGGCCTTTATGTCGGTCATCTTCTTTTCAGAAATTCTTTTAAAATGGTTTGTGGCGTTGCTGCCCCGTTTTTCAATGTATACGCCGGATTCCTACTATTTAAAGGGACGCGATATCAATACCGTCATTATATGGGTTATCGTTGTGCTGATTGCCGCGTTGCTCTATAAAAGGCTGCTGGAACGCGATAAAAATAACCTTGTGCTCTTCAACCTGTTTCTCTGGGGAACGCTGATTATGACGCTGACCATGAAGCACTTTATTTTTCAGCGCGTGGCATTGGTTTTTTTGCCGTTCTCGGTTGTACTCATTCCCGAAATGGTGCAAAGCATGCTGCCCTCCGCCCAACTGCACAGCGCACCCGACGGCGCCAAGGGCGGCAAAATGAACAACCAGCAGATTGCGGCGCAGAAGCACAAGCACAGAGAAGACATCAGAATGTATTATTCGGTTATGGGCCTGCTGATACTGCTGGTCGTGTTGGAGTATCTGTTCCTGCTGCATGCCAACCGCCTGCTGCTGGTGCCTTATACACCGTTTTGGATGTGAAGCTTAAATGGACAAAAAGAATTATCGCCTGTTTAACCTGCTGCTGCGTCTGGCCGATATTTTAATTTGGCTGTCCGCAATAGCCGGGGCTTATGTGTTGCGCTTTTATCTGCTGCCGCATGCGGCGCAGCATAATATTAATCTTGTTTATTACCTGCGGGCCATGCCGGCGCTGGTCTGCGGCTATATGGTGCTTTATCAGTCCAGCGGGCTGTACGACCCTTTTCGCAGACGAACCATTCTGGCTGAGACCGGCAAAATTATTGCGGCCAACTTTTATGGACTGGCCGGTATCTTTCTTGCGTTTTTCTGGATTAAGGAAGTACATATCTCGCGTCTGGTCATTTTAATCTTCAGTATTCTGAGCACCGTTTTATCCGCCTTTGCCCGCGCTGCGGGGCGGCTGTTTCTCCGTTCCATGCGGCGAAAGGGCTACAATATCAAGCATATCCTCATGGTGGGCAGCAACGAAATTGCCGCCAATTTTTATCAGAAGGCGGCTGCAAACAAAAATTATGGCTATATTGTCGACGGCTATCTCAACGACCATCCGTCGGATTACCGTTGGCAAGCGGAATATCTCGGCTCAATCGACCGGCTGGCGGAAGTGCTTCAGACCCGCCACCCGGACGAGGTGCTGGTCTCGCTCGATTATCACCAGTTCCCGCTGCTTGGGCAGGTTATTGCAACCTGCGAGGCGCAGGGGGTCAAGTCTTCGCTGCTGCCGTTTTACAGCCGATATCTGCCCTCCCGGCCCAAGGTCGAGATTTTTGAGGATATTCCAATTATCAACCTGCGCCATATTCCGCTGGACAATCTCTTTTTAGCGGGTTTGAAGCGCGGATTTGACGTTGCCGCTTCGCTGCTGGGACTTGTTTTGCTTTCGCCGCTGCTTCTGAGTACGGCGCTGGGCATTAAACTAAGCTCCCCCGGCCCGGTTATCTATAAGCAGGCGCGCATCGGCAAGAACCGGCGGGAGTTTGTCATGTACAAATTCCGTTCAATGCGCACCGAAAATAATGCCGACACCACAACATGGGGTACCAAAAGCGACGACCGGCGTACCCGCTTCGGCACGTTGCTGCGCAAGTTCTCAATTGATGAGCTGCCACAGCTTTATAATGTGCTCAGGGGCGACATGAGCCTGGTTGGCCCCCGGCCGGAACGCCCGTTTTTTGTTGAGCAGTTCCGCGACGAGGTGCCGCTTTACATGCTCAAGCACCTTGTCCGCCCCGGCATTACCGGCTGGGCGCAGGTCAACGGCTGGCGGGGCGACACTTCTATTCTGGAGCGCATCAGATGCGACATGTACTACATAGAAAACTGGTCTTTTCTTTTGGATATGAAAATTTTGATGTTGACGGTGTTCAAGGGCATTGTCAATACCAGCGAGGAGCTTTGACGCCGTTTAGAAGCGATGCGGCAGCGCATGCGCAGGGCGATATGGCAATGGACGGCAGGCAGCAGCCCGTCGTCCATTGCTTTTGAGCGTTGTGCTATAGCCGATTAATTTTAAAAGCGGCCCAGCATTGGCGCGCCTGTTTTTGTGTTGCAAGGCACAGCAGGCAGGGGTCTGGCGCTAGCCCAGAGGCGACCACACAGCACGGTACAAAACAGGCCGCAAAGGCTGTGCTTATTCCTGAATTGTTTGGTTATTGATATAGCCGAGACATTTTTATCCCGCCGCAGCGCCGCTTTAGTCGCAAAAAGCGAAAGCCACCGGGTCGCGGAAATTGGTTTCATTATTTCCGCGACCCGGTGGCCTTTATATTCGGTTTAATTATGCACGCGCTTCACATAAAGCCCGCGCAGCGCGCACGGGATGTCCCACTTCGCACAGTCTCCCATCCTTTTCAACCACAAAAAATGTCACATGGGTAAACTTGCTCCAGATACGCGTGGTAACCGAGTCCCCCTCCTGCGGAATACCGGTCAGCAGGTACGAGACCTTGTTATCCTTGACGTAGTGTATGATGGCTTTAGCAACATCATTAGCGTATAATAAGGCCATTTCCGCGCCATTTTCTTTAGAAACAGAGAACAGATACTCCATAGATTCGGGATCCTGAGCCGCCTCGGAGCCTACAACGTTTATGACTGCAAGCTCAGTGCCTGACAGGTTCGCCAGCGTTCTGCCTGCGCAAATAATACGGTCGCACTGTCGCTGGTCGGTTACGCAAACCACTGTTTTGGCCCGCGGGCCCAAAATGCGTTCCTGCACCTCGTTTATTGACACTGCCCCACCTCCTATGATGCTACTATAGCATAATCCTTTTTATTAATTCTTTATTTTCTGTAAAGTTTAGCTTAAATTATTAATAATTTTATTTGGACAATTTCATCTTGTGAAGCACGGTTTTCTTTTTTACCGTAACTTCTGTCAATTCCGGGGGTTAAATCCTTGACTAGAAGCGCATGTTGGTATACAATTATGCTATATATTGCGGTAATCTTTTTCGGGAGGTGTTTGCCCTTGCCGCGCAGTCAATATGTTTCCAGCGCCGTTATCCGACGGTTGCCCCGTTATTACCGTTTTTTAGGAGAATTACTTGAAAAAGGCGTCTCCCGTATTTCCTCAAAAGAGCTTGCCGATTTAATGAGCCTGACCGCTTCGCAAATCCGGCAGGATCTCAACTGTTTTGGTGGTTTTGGTCAACAGGGGTACGGGTATAATGTGGCATTGTTACATTCCGAAATACGTAAGATTCTGGGCCTTGACCAGAATTTTCAGGCCATTCTGATAGGTGTCGGCAATCTGGGGCGCGCTTTTGCAACCAATATCAATTTTGACAGCGCCGGCTTTCATCTTTGCGGCCTGTTCGACAAGGACCCTGAGCTGGTCGCTTCGGGCCGTACGATCAGAGGTCTGGCCGTGCGCAGCGTCGATGAGCTTGAGGCGTTCTGCCGGGAGAACACCGTCGACATCGCCATACTTTGTGTGCCCAGCGATGCGGCTCAGAGCATGGCAGACCGTCTGATCTCCTGCGGCATCACCTCGTTCTGGAACTTTACCCACTTCGATATTAAGGTTGCCCACCCCGAAGCCATTGTCGAAAACGCACATCTTGTAGACGGCCTTATGACCTTGTGCTATATGATTAACGACCTTAAAAAAAGTGATTGAGAAACGATATTCACCAGTGCGAACGCCGCATTGACAGGCGGGTTTTGCAAAGAAAAATGCAGCGTGTCACAAAACCGTTTGCCTATAAAGCGGTTTGAACGGTGATATGGCCTCTGAGGATTTTAGACGTAAAAATAACAGGGAAGCCCCGCGGCTCCCCTGTTATTTTATTTAGAAACGGTATTTACCAGTGAAAAAAGCCGGGTTGGCAAGCAGCTTTTGAGACAAACGAAGCGCGAACTGCAAAAATGCGAGATGTATTCCGCGTACATTTGACGCTGTATGGCATAAAAGCCGTTGTCATGGCAGTCGTTTCAAGCGGTAAAGCTTAATCCTTAGCGCTATTGGGCTGCATAAGCCAGCAGCGCGTCGGAAAGCTGCGCCAGCTGCAACAGCGTCAGCCGTTCGGCGCGAATATTGGCATCGAGCGCACATTGCGTCAGGCATTGGGCCACCGTTGCCTTGGGCAGACCCAGCGCCGCACTCAACGCGTTGCAAACCGTCTTGCGCCGCTGCGCAAAAGCGCCACGCACAACGGCAAACATAAAGGCCTCGTCCTTTGGCTGCACCGGCGGCGTTTTTCTGATATCCAACCGGATAACCGCAGAATCGACGTTGGGCGCCGGCATAAATGACCCCGCCGACACCGAAAACAGCTGCCTTGGCTCGCTGTAATAGGCAATAGCGGCCGATATAGCGCCGCATTCGCGCTCTCCGGGGGCAGCGCAAAGCCGCTGGGCCGCTTCCTTTTGCACCATGACCGTAACGGCCTCTACCGGCAGCCGTGCCTCTAAAAGCCGCATCAGAATTGGCGTTGTGATATAATAGGGCAGGTTGGCGCACACGCTGACCGGCAGCCCCCCAAAGCGGCTGGCTATAATGCCCGCCAGATCGACCTCCATCACGTCGCCCATAATAATCTCAACATTATTAAATTCGTGCAGCGTCTCGGCGAGAATCGGCTTTAAGCGGGTGTCAAGCTCAATGCACACCACCTTGTCGGCACGGCGCGCCAGCTCGGCGGTCAGCACGCCGACCCCGGGGCCAATTTCGAGCACGCCGCAGCCCGGCGCAGCGCCCCCCTGCTCCGCCATGCGGGGGCACACCGAAGGATTAATTAAAAAATTCTGCCCCATGGCCTTAGAAAAAGTAAAGCCGTAACGCAGAAGCAGATCGCGCAGATACGCCCTGTCGGTCAGCGCCAAGCCAAGTCCTCCTTTATGAATCGATCTATTTATCAGACGATAAGCGTCCCGCACCGTCCGGCATGGTGGTCCGTCGGGCTATGCGGATCATCTTCATCTTTAACACACATTCATCCAGCTTTTAATCGCCATGCGTTACAGTATAGCATAAATCTCACGTACATTGCCATACATCCGCTAAAGTAAATGAGATCTATCCACCCAAAGAAGCGCGCCGACCCACTTTACCTCTGGCGCCGGATCTGCCTTGCCGAATACAAAACCATTTACTGTTTTATTGTGTTTTTTTGTTGCGCACCGGCATAAACCGCTTGCAACTTGACCGCTTTTATTTTATGATATAAAAAACAGGCCCGGGAGGTTTGGCGCATGACCAGACGCGATAAAATTAATTACTACCTAGACATTGCAGAAACGGTCGCTGAACGCGGCACCTGTCTGCGCCGGCTTTTCGGCGCGATTATTGTTAAGAACGACCAGATTATCTCCACCGGCTATGTCGGCGCTCCCCGTGGCCGCTGCAACTGCTCCGATCTGGGCTATTGCGCACGCGAAAAGCTCAATGTCCCCCGCGGTGAGCGCTATGAGCTTTGCCGTTCGGTGCACGCCGAGGCCAACGCCATTATACACGCTGCCCGAACCGACATGCTCGACGCTACGCTTTATTTGGTCGGCAAGGAGGTCGCCACCGGCGCATATGTTCCTAACGCCAATTCCTGCGCCATGTGCAAACGCATGATTATCAATGCCGGTATCGCCACGGTGGTTATCCGGGACAGCAAAGAGGATTTCCGCGTCATGCGCGTGTATGACCAATGGGTGCTCGACGACGAAACCCTTGATTTAAAGCTCGGTTATTGATGTTTAATGCAGGTGCCGCAACGGCATCTGCATTTTTAAGTCGAACATTATCGGCCAGATTTTTTCGGCCGTGCTGTCAAACCGGTTCCGGTTTATGGTATAATAGCCGCAAGACGGCTATTATACCCGGGTAATGCGCAACGGCTCGCCGCTTAACGCGGCAACCGCCTTTTGATGCGCAAATTATACCATTCGCTTACGCTCATGGTATAATAGCCGCAAGACGGCTATTATACCCGGGTAATGCGCAACGGCTCGCCGCTTAACGCGGCAACCGCCTTTTGATGCGCAAATTATACCATTCGCTTACGCTCATGGTATAATAG
>JAEWYJ010000098.1 GCA_023395695.1 Bacillota bacterium
GCTTACGCCCAAGGAGCTGGCAGACGGGCAATTTTTAGACCCCGACCGCGTCAATTACGACTGGTTGCGCGAAAACCGCTATATGCTGCTAAAAAAGGCCTGGTCGCGAGACCGGGATGTCGGCGCACGCAACGCTTTTTTGGCACAGCAAGCCCTCTGGCTGCCCGATCACGCTCTTTTCTGCGCACTCAGCCGGCACTTTGGCTGCCCGCTCAACCAGTGGCCCGACAAGGGTGTCCGCCTGCGCGATGCGGCAACGCTGGCGCAATACCGCGAACGGCTCGCCCATGAAATTGATTTTGAGATTTTTCTGCAATTTCACTTTTTCCGTCAGTGGGGGGCGCTCAGGTGCTACGCCAAAGCGCGCGGGGTGGCGATTATGGGTGATATTCCCATCTACGTCTCGGCGGACAGCGCACAGGTATGGGCCTCTCCGGCACTTTTTCAACTAGACGAAAATCTGACGCCGACACATGTGGCGGGCGTCCCTCCCGACGCGTTTTCAAGTCAGGGGCAGCACTGGGGCAACCCGCTCTACGATTGGGATAAACAGCGTGATGCACTTTTTAAATGGTGGGCCGGGCGACTGCAAAACGCCGCGCTTCTTTATGACATGGTACGCATTGACCATTTCCGTGGCTTTCACACCTATTGGTCCATTCCGGCTCAGGCTAAATACGCACTGGAAGGCCATTGGGAAAATGGTCCCGGCCAGCCGCTTATCAATTTTTTATCGACTCAGGTGCCTGAGCTGGCGTTGATTGCGGAGGATTTGGGAAATCTGGACACAGCGGCCTGCGACTTTATTCTCCGCTCGGGCCTGCCCGGTATGCGGGTATTGGTTTATGCCTTTGACCCCGTCGGGGATAATGCTTACCTGCCCCACAACTGCCCCGTCGACTCGGTCATCTACACCGGCACCCACGACACCCCCACCTTTGTGCAATGGCTGTTTTCGGAAGCCGGGCCCGAAGCGCGCGCATTTGCTTTCGACTATCTGCGGCTGCGGCTGGACGAGGGCTTTGGCTGGGGCGCTGTGTGTGGTGCCTGGATGGCGCCCAGCCGTCTGGCCATTGCCCCGCTGCAAGATATTCTCGGCCTTGGAGCCGACGCGCGGGTTAATTTTCCCGGTACTATGGGCGCCGCAAACTGGTCTTGGCGCGTTCGGGCGGAAGCGCTGAATCCGCAGGTCGCCCAGCGCCTGAAAAAGATTACCCGTATCTACCGACGGGTGTAGCTGCTTAAAGTCACCATTTTAGCCGATATAGGGTATGCTGCACAGGCGCTTATGGTCAAATAACCCAATGTTCATTATGCAGGCGTTACCTCATTCGCCACAGATTATAAATAAAAGGAGCTGTTCACATGATTACCTATCAGGATGTTCTGGCGGCACAACAAAAAATCGCCCCCTATATTACCCACACGCCGCTGCTGCGCGTTCCGGCGCTTGATGCCGCGCTGGGCTGCCAGGTTTATCTTAAGCCGGAAAATCTTCAGATAACCGGCTCGTTTAAAATCCGGGGCGCCGCCAACGCCATGCTCTCGCTGACCGACGCACAGAAAAAGAGCGGCGTTGTCTGCTGCTCCAGCGGCAACCACGCACAGGGAGTCGCCTGCGCCGCAAAGCTGTTGGGGCTGAACGCCGTCATTGTCATGCCAGAAAACGCAAACCCCGTCAAGCTGGCAGGTACAAAGTCCTACGGCGCGACGGTTTTGCTGGCCGGCACACGTTCAAGCGAGCGCGACGCAAAGGCTGAGGAACTGGTGCGTCAAGAGGGGCGAACCCTCATCCACCCTTACGCCAACGACTATGTACGAGCCGGACAGGGCACCGTTGCCGTTGAGATTTTGCAGGATGAACCGGATATGGATACCATTGTCGTCCCGGTGGGCGGCGGCGGCCTGCTCTCAGGCATTGCGACTGCCGCCAAAGCAATACGCCCCGGCGTGCGCATTGTCGGTGTGGAACCGGCAGGTGCGCCCCGATACAGCGCCAGCCGGCAGGCTGAAAAGCCGGTGTGGCTTGAGCAGGTGGATACGATTGCCGACGGTACCCGCACCGACCACGCCGACCCGGATAATTTTGAAATGATCGAGCGACTGGTAGACACGCTGGTCACCGTTGCCGACGCGGATATCCGTGCCGCCATGAAGCTGACGGTTCTCTCTGCCAGAGTGGTGGCGGAGCCTTCGTCCTCAATGCCGGTGGCGGCTGCGCTTTCCAAAAGGCTTACAGTACGCCCCGACGAAAAGGTTTGCTTTGTCATTTCGGGCGGCAACATTGACCCCGCACTTTTAAAGGAAGTGCTGTAAAACAGCTCCGGGCATTATAGCGGTCAACTTAAAAAGCGGATTTGAATTGGCACGGATATTTTCGGCACGCCAAGGCACTGGGTTCAGGCAAG
Source organism: Bacillota bacterium (assembly GCA_023395695.1). Classification (GTDB taxonomy): domain Bacteria; phylum Bacillota; class Clostridia; order Oscillospirales; family Ruminococcaceae; genus Yanshouia. The sequence continues at coordinate 2,409 of JAEWYJ010000098.1, forward strand.
CGGACACCCGGTATGAGGGCTACCGCGGCGACACAAAAAATACACGGTCAAAACAGTCTGCCGTTTAAGGTTTGTTGGCTATAAACGGCAAGCGGCAGCTACAAAGACAAATAAGCAGGCGCCTGAGCCAATTACAGCTCGGGCGCCTGCTTATTTAACCGACTAACTTCAAGCTCGCCCCATCTTGACGGCCTATTTTCCATGTTGCGGCGTTGTTCTTCTTGCTGGGCGCCAGCCCCGCTGAGGCGTCCGCCTTGCAACGCAAAAATAGGCACGCTAGGGCGCTACGTCGCTTTTAAAATTATCCGTTATATCCATAATGCTTTAGCTTGTTTTTTCTAAAACATCGCTGTTTAAGAATTCGGCCGGGATATTCTTTCTGATAATACCCGATAGGTAAGAAAGCGAAAATTGGCCGTGCCACTGCTTCATTCCATGCGTACTGACAAGCGCGTCGGTATAGTCGGCAAACGGGTAGATGCGCACATTCTGACGCGCGGTTGTATCGTACTGCGTGACGACCGGAATCATTCTCGCGCGGGTAATTGCCGTCTCGCCCGTTTTGGCGTCCTTTTCGATATCAAGGTCGAGAACACCGCCCAGCATATTCTGCGGGTCCAGCATGCTGGAGATAAAATTGCCCAGCGAATAGACAACCAGCGTGCGTTTGCCGCTTTGTCCGGTGCGCCATTCCATTGGCTGCAGCGTGTGCGAATGGTGCCCAAGCACCAGATCGACACCCCAGTCGGCAAACATCTGCGCAAGCTCAAGCTGATTGTCATTGGTGTTGTTGCTGTTTTCGGTTCCCCAGTGGATAGATACCACAACAAAATCGCTGTTAGCCCGGGCCAATGCCACCTGCTGCTTCATCAGGTCATATTCGTCCGAGCGAATAAAGCGCAACGCCGTTTCGGCAGGCAGCTTAAGGCCGTTTGTATGCTCGGTAACAGGCACAAAGCCAATGGTAATACCCTCCTTCTCAACGGTCAGCGGGCGCTGCATATCCGCCTCGGTGCGCCATGCCCCCATTGAGAAAACCGGCTGCGCATCCCAATAGTCCATTGAAGCGATCAACCCGGCTTCCTTCATGTCAAACATGTGGTTATTAGCCATACATACGACGTTAAAGCCCATATCGACCAGCTTATTGCCAACGGCCTCGGGCGAATTAAACAGCGGATAACCCGAAAGCGGGCCAATGCGCTCGGCTATCAGCGATTCCTGATTGATAAAAGCGATATCGGCCTCCTCAAACAACCCGGCAATGTGTTGATAAGGCGGGTCAAAGTCGAACCCGTTACCACCGGTGCGCGCCGCCGCCTGTTTGTAGATATTGTCGTGTATTAAATTGTCGCCCGCCGCCATAAAGTGCAGCCTTGAGGGCTCCGGTTCCGGTTCGGGCTGCGGCACGGACACCTCCGAAGCCGATACCGGCGCCGATTCAGCAGCGTCTCCGCCCTTGGAAAAGCGGGATGTGTCCAGATGGGTGGTCGCCCAAAACAATCCGAGTGCTGCAAGCGAAAGCAGCAGCACCAATGCCGTCAATTGCAGCACGCCCGTTTTTTTCATCAATTTCCTCCACATATATACCAGCCCGCACAGGCAGACCGGCAGCACATAAGGCCTGTCCCCTGTTTTATGGGTTTACCTCGCAACCGCAGCTTTATAGCACCGCCTTAAAACGCCTGAAACGGCGGGCTGTGCTGTCTTTTGCCGCGTTATCTGCTTGCAGGGGGCCAAGCAAACAATGCCGCATTGCCCTGGGGCTATATGGACGCAACGTCGCAGCCAGTGCGGTCATGGTTTTTATTCTACCATAAAAGTGTCGGTTTTTTATGCGGTTATTGCCTGCAAAATCAATTTTTATGCAAATAGCGCACTGAAAAGGGTTGGTAAATCTTTTTTTGGGTCAACGCGACGATCTTACAGCCCAATAAATTGAAGGCCGGGTTGACGTGCCAGCCCGTTCTACGTCCGACCCCATTGCCACCCTTGTCAGTCAAAATTTTCTTCTCGTTCTGCGCCATCTCCAGGTTATGGGGCGGTGTCATTTTCGCGGTACACATGCCGCAAAACAAAATATCTCCGCCCTGTCTGCAGCAAGCCGCGAACAGGGCGGAGTTTTAAACATCTGAATGTTAGCGCATCACCGCACCATGCGCCCCTCATAGCCCATACGCAGCGAAATTTGCTGTGCCGCATCAAGCAAAAAGGGAAGCTTTTCGTAAATATGCTCATCGGTCATGCGGGTAATAG
>JAEWYJ010000117.1 GCA_023395695.1 Bacillota bacterium
GCATATATGCCGCGTTTAAACGTGCCGCCGGTGGCCGCCGCAATTAAGACAAGGCAAGGAAGGTGTCATATGAAATTATTCAATTACAAAAAAGGCAACCAAATCTGTTTGGCAATTAAAAGCGACCGTGGCATTATTCCCGTCGGCAATGGTGCAGACGGCGCGGTACCCGCTACGATGGAACAGGTGATTGCCGGCGGCCAAAGCAGTCTGCGCGCTTTAGAGCAGCTCGCGCAGAATGCGTCCGCCGTTCTGCCCGAGGAGGGTCTTGCTTACGCGCCGTGCGTCACCCACCCTGAAAAGATATTATGCGTGGGCATCAACTACACCGAGCACGGCAACGAGTGCCACATCGAGCTGCCCACCCACCCGATTCTCTTCAGTAAATTCAATAATGCGCTGGCGGCGCATCATCAGCGTATCCGCCTCCCCAAAACAGCGGTAAAATTTGATTATGAAGCCGAACTGGTCGTCATTATGGGCAAAGAAGCCTCTAATGTCTCCAAACAAGACGCGCTCTCCTATGTTTTCGGCTATTCGGTCGGCAACGATCTTTCGGCCCGGGATTTGCAGTTGAGAACCCCCCAATGGCTGCTGGGCAAAACCTGCGACGGCTTTGCACCGGTGGGGCCTTACATTGTGACAGCCGACGAGATTGACCCCAGCCATCTTGATATCCGTTGCGAGGTCAACGGCGAAATGCGTCAGCACGCGAACACCGACCGCATGATTTTTGACTGTGCGACCATTATCAGCTACGCCTCGCAATACATGACACTGAAACCCGGCGACCTGATATTTACGGGGACGCCAAGCGGCGTCATCCTTGGCTATCCCGAAGCGACGCAGGCGTGGCTCAAGCCGGGAGACACCGTTTCGGTCACTATTGAGCATCTGGGCACACTGACCAACGTATTGGGTTGACAGGTATCCATACGGCAGAATTTGAATAATATGAGATAGATACAGCAAAAGTAATATGTTTGTATAAAACACCCCGCAGCACAACATTTTGCGGGGTGTTTTTTATAAATACGGTTGCAGTTTTGTGGCTTTTGTGCCATAATAGCTGTAAATCATTGTCAGGGAGGTGGGAAGACAGCTACAGCAGTTTTATTAAATAAAGGGGTGATGCCTGAAAAAACAAGTGGATCAAGCGCCAGCTCCGTTCGCTGTAACGCCGGACGGATGACGAGGAGAGAGGCTATCGAAAATTCGGCGGAGGCTGCTCCGTTCTCCTCCTTGGGAATGTCCGGCAGGCGGCAAAGCCGCGGGGCGACCCGCGGGACAAATCCGGCCTGCACAAGGACTGTTATTGAGAACAGCCGGCTATGCCGTGCTGTATTTTCGCTTGAATGAAGCGGAAATAGTCTCATAAAAAATTCCGCTGCTTATAGTCTGCTTTGCAGACGCAAGCGGAATTACCATGAATTTTGACATCATATTGATAAATACAGGAGTTTTTTCTATGTGTGGAATTATAGGATACTCAGGGCACCGCTGCGCCAGCGACGTATTGCTGGAGGGCTTGAGCCGGCTGGAGTACCGCGGATACGATTCCGCCGGTATTCTCGTGAGCGAAAACGGTGCTTTTGTTACGGTTAAACGCGAAGGCCGGCTGGATAATCTGAAGGCGTCTCTGGAGAACTTTACCCTGCATGGCACCTGCGGCATGGGCCATACCCGCTGGGCGACCCACGGCGGCCCCACAGACGAAAATGCCCATCCCCACGGCACGGAGCGCGTCATGATGGTGCATAACGGCATTATAGAAAATTACCTTGCGCTCAAATCGACGCTGGTAGAGCAGGGCTACACCTTTTTATCGCAGACCGATACCGAAATTGCCGCCTGCTATCTCGATTACTGCTACCATGGCGACCCGATAGACGCTATTCGGGAAGCGCTGCAAAAAATTGAGGGCGCATATGCTTTTGTCATCATGTTTTCCGACCACCCCGACACGTTGTACGCAGTGCGAAAGGACGGCCCGCTGATTGCGGCGCCCGGCGACGGGGAAAACTTTCTCGCCTCCGACATTACGGCGGTCATCGGCTACACCAACCGCTATTTTGTCCTGGAAGAAGGCGAAATTGCCGTCGTTAACCCCGACAGCATCCGTGTATTCGGCTTAGACGGCAGCGAACGCCATAAAACGGTGCAGACCGTCAGCTGGAACGTCGATCAGGCGCAAAAGGAAGGCTACCAGCACTTTATGCTCAAGGAAATTCACGAGCAGCCCGAAGCACTGCGTCACACAATGGCGCCCAGAATTAAAAACGGCCTGCCCTGCTTTGAGCACGACCATCTGCCTGAGGGCTTTTTCGCCCGCTTTAAGCAGATTAAAATTGTTGCCTGCGGCACCGCGATGCACGCCGGCCTTGTCGGGCGCGACCTGATAGAGAAGCTGGCGCGCGTGCCGGTTCAGGTTGATTTGGCCAGTGAATTCCGTTATCGCGCACCCATCCTCGGCGAAGAGGATCTGGTGATTATTGTTTCCCAGTCGGGCGAAACGGCCGACAGTCTGGCCGCCTTGCGGCTGGCAAAATCGATGGGCGTCACAACGCTGGCGATTGTCAACGTGGCCGGCTCCTCCATTGCGCGCGAGGCGGACCATGTTATTCTCACCTACGCCGGGCCGGAAATCTCGGTGGCCAGCACCAAGGCGTACTCGGTGCAGCTTTCCGTTTTGTACCTGATCGCGTTTTCAATGGCCGCCGCAAACGGCCATCTCACACAGGCGGAAACACAGGCGCTTGTTGCGTCGCTAAGCGCCGTGCCCGACGCGGTTCGCAGCGTTTTCTCCTGCCAGACCGCGATTGAGCATGCCGCAGAGGGCTTTGAGCGCAGCGAAGATCTGTTCTTCCTTGGGCGAGGCATGGATTGGGCGCTCGCCTGCGAGGGCTCATTAAAGCTTAAGGAAATTTCGTATATTCACTGCGAAGCCTGCGCAGCCGGCGAATTAAAGCACGGCACCATCTCGCTGATCACCGACGGTACCCCCGTCATCGCGCTGTGCACGCAGGATCGGCTGATTCCCAAGATGCTCTCAAACATCAAGGAGGTCAAGGCCAGAGGCGCCGTGGTGACGTTGGTCGCCAAGGAGGGCGAATCGCTCTCGCAGGAGGTGGCCGATACCCTGCTGCTGCTGGATGCGCTCGACGACATGTTTATGCCGTTTACCGCCGTCACGGTGCTGCAGCTTATCTCCTACTACACGGCGCGCCTGAGAGGCTGCGAC
>JAEWYJ010000234.1 GCA_023395695.1 Bacillota bacterium
ACCCGAAGCCGCTCCTGCTCCTCGCCGGATAAATAATCACCCGGAGAACGCCCCCCCACCGCAAACCCGATGACCCTAAAATACCCTTCGGGGCAGGTTGGCAGACCGGTTTCAAGCACCCTTGCGCACGCGTCGAGCAGCGTATAGGCCTGTCCGGCTTCCACCGCGGCTTTAGCCTCGGCCTCGGTCACATGCAGCAGCAGCGAATTTGGAAGCACCCGCTGTAATCGTATCTGGGCTATGTAGGGGTAGCCGGCAATCAGCTTTTGGGCGGCGCTCTTTTTGCTGACGCGAAAAAGATTTTCCCCCACGCTGATGCCGGCGGCGTTAATCAGCTCTTCTTTGGCATAACGCGTATCGCCCACAACCTGAATGCTTTCTATTTTAAAAAACACGGTGAGCGAAAGTGCTATGCCGACACAGAGCATCAGAACCAGCGCAAGCAAATAATAAAGCGTATATTTTTTCTTGCTGCGTTTTCGTCTGCGGGCCGCGCGGCCATAGGCCGTTTGCCTGTTGTCCTGTCGGCTTTTTCTTCCCACTGCGTCTAGTTCCTTTCTCTTGTAATTTTTGCGCCAAGGGCGCTGAGGCCGGCCTCTAAATCGGCATAGCCGCGGTCGAGATGTCTCAGCTCGGTCAGCGCGCTGACACCGTTGGCCGCCAGCGCCGCAATAACCAGCGCAGCGCCGCCCCGCAGGTCGGTGCATTTGACTGTCGCGCTGTGCAGCTCGGGCACCCCTTCCACCACAGCGACCCTGCCCTCGGTTTCAATTCGCGCGCCCATACGCAGCAGCTCGCCAGCGTGCTTATAGCGCGCTTCAAAAATATTTTCGACAATCATCGTGGTGCCCTTTGACACACACAGCGCCGCCATGAGCGGAGCCTGCGCATCGGTTGGAAAACCCGGGAACGGCATGGTTTTAATGGGGCGCACCGCCAGCAGCCGTTGGGGCGCAGCCAGCGAAATGGCGTTTTCAAAAAGCTTTAAGCGGCATCCCATCTCCTCAAGCACCGGCAGTACCGCTGCGAGCTGTCCGGGGCGACAGCGCTTTAAGTCAACAACACCCCCGGTAATAGCCACCGCACAAAGGTAGGTGGCGGCTTCAATGCGGTCGGGTATAACGGCATGCTCGCCATTGCCCAGCGCCTCTACGCCGTCGACGGTGATATAGTCGCCCTGTACCGCAATTTTAGCGCCGCAGGCGTTTAAAAAATCGGCCAAATCCTGAATTTCCGGCTCGCGGGCCGCATTAAGAATAACGGTTCGCCCCTCGGCGGTGGCGGCAGCCAGAATAATATTCTCGGTTGCGCCCACACTTGGGAACGGCAGCGTAATCTTGGCGCCCTTAAGCCTGCCGTTGACACGGCAGTCAAAAAAGCCGTGATCCTCCTCGATGACGGCGCCGAGCTTTCTCAGGCCCTCAATGTGCATATCTACCGGCCGCGCGCCCAGCTCACACCCGCCGGGAAAGCTGACCCGCGCACAGCCGCAGCGCGCAAGAATAGCCCCTAAAAATAAAATAGAGGAGCGCATTTCACGCATTAAATATTCCGGCGGATCGCAGTAGGCAACATTGTGTGCGTTTATTACAAGCGTCTCGCCCGCTCGGGAGACCTTGCAGCCCAGTGTTTCAAGAATAGACTCCGCCGCTGCAACGTCCGAAAGGCGCGGGCAGTTGTGCAGCACCGTCTCTTTGCAAAGCAGCGTCCCCGCCAAAATAGGTAAAACGGCGTTTTTTGCCCCATGTATGCCAATTTCCCCGTTTAAGCGGTGTTTGCCCTCTATTAAAAGCCTCTCCATTGACCCTACTCCCTTTCAAGCCCGCCTGTTGCAAACGGCGAATTGCTGTTCACAACATCCTATGCAAAAGGGTGTGCGGTGGTGAAGTGAGGGGAATATGCAACTAAAAGGCCATCAAAGGCTATTCGTTGACGAGGCTCAGTATCTCCCTGACAATGCGGGTATTGGCATCCCTAATTGCCATATTTCCGGCGGCCTGCCCCAACGCCGCCAGTCTGGCTTTATCCTCGGTGAGTCTTTTGAGCATTTTGATAAGGCTTTCGCCGGTCAGGTCCTTCTCTTCTAAAATTTCGGCGGCATGGTGCTCAACCAGCTCCATGGCGTTGTGGTACTGGTGATTTTCGGCCACATTGGGCGATGGAATAAGCACAGAGGCCCGCCCCGCGCACTGCAGCTCCGAGAGTGTAATCGCCCCTGCGCGGCAGATGACCAGGTCGGCCGCCGCCAGACACACCGGCATATTGTCGATGTATTCGCGCACGTCAAGGTGGGGGTTCTGCTGCGGCGAAACCTGCTTTTTTTTAAGCATGTCTGAAAAATCCTTATAGTCGTAGCTGCCGGTTGCGTGGATGTGATGTATCTTGCCGCTGTTCTGGTGCCAGTGCATAACGTCGGCAATCGCTTCGTTAATTCTGCGTGCACCCAGACTCCCGCCAAAAGACAGAATGCAGACCCTGTCCTCCACGCCGAGCCGCATGCGCGAAAGCTCGCGGTCGGCCGAAAAAATCGCTTCACGCACCGGGTTCCCGGTGACCTTGAGCTTGGCGGAATCTTTTAAACGCAGATGCTTTTCGGCGCCCGGCATTGCCAGCAGCAGCCTGTCCACATCGGACGCCAGCAGCTTGGTTGTCACGCCGGGGAAGGCGTTCTGCTCATGCGTAATCGTCTTTATTCCCATTTGGTG
>JAEWYJ010000266.1 GCA_023395695.1 Bacillota bacterium
GTCCAGACCCGCTTTTAAGTTGCACCCGACTATAAAACGCTCCATTTTAAAAAGCCAAACAGTATCTCCTCACAATCCGGACATTTGGATTGTGAGGAGATACTGTTTGGCTACGGCTTTATTAAAATCAGGTGCGTGAATATTCCGTCCGCCAAGGCGCGCCGGTTCAGTGCTTGAGCAGCCCTGTTTATGCGAACCAGGAAACAATGGCGGGAATGGTCGTTGAGAAGGTGCGGTAAGACATAACCAGCGAAATAATGAATACGATGCCGGTCAGGATATTCAACACCTTGCCATTGGTGCGTTCTCCCAAAAGCTTCTTGTCATTGGAAACGAGAAGTACCAGAATAATGCTGATTGGGAGGGCGACACCCCCTATGGCCTGCGCAGAGGTGATGATTTTTGTCGGAGCGCCGCCAAAAATAGCAAAGATGCACCCCACAACAAACACAAAGGCTGTAACAACCCTGAACCGCTTATCCTTCAGGTCAGTGGACCACCCAAGGACACCGCTGATAATATAGGTTGCAGCCAAAGGCGCGCAGGCAGCGGAGCTGATGCCCGCACAGAAGATTCCAATGGCAAAGATGGATTGGGCGGCGGAGCCGACCAGAGGCTCAAGCCCGTTGGCCAAATCGGTCACCGCCGAAATTGAACCGCCGTTTAACGCCAGCGCGCGTCCGACAACCATAATGCTGGTCGAAACGCAGAGCATTGCAAACGCATTGACAATGGATGCATAGGTGTTGTCAACGAGCGCGTCGTCTATATCCGTGGCGGGGTTTTCAAGCTTTTCACTGGCGTGCGTGTCGGAGTGAAGGTAGAGGCAATAGGGCGTCAGCGTCGTACCAACCAAGGCAATGGCTGTCATCTGCGCGCCATTGGGAATAGACGGCATAAACATACCCGCAAAAATCTCACCGATATTCGGCCTGACGACGATGGCTGTTACAAGGAACAAAGCCACCATGGCAAAAACAACTACAGTCAAAACATTACTGATATATTTGATGTTTCCGCTTAATACCAAGGCAAGTGCTGCAACCGTAATAATAATGCAGTACAGAGCGCGATGCTCGCCAAACAAAACGGATACACCGGCCGATGCGCCAACAAGGTTGCTGGCCTGATAGGCGCAATTGCTGACAAAGAAAGAGAAGATTAGGAGAACCGCCAGCGGCCAGTAGACCGGCTTGTCCCGGTAAACTTTGCGGATAGCGGCAGCCAGACCGATGCCGGAGGTTAAACCGATCTTGCCCGTCATTTGTTGCGTAATTACCATTGCAACAACGCTGAACAACACCGCCCAGACAAGTGCAAAACCAAAGTTGCTGCCGGATAGCCCGCTGGTTGTAATGGTGCCGGGGCCAATTAGCGCCGCACTGACAATGGCCGCCGGGCCCATATGCTTTAACCGTTGAAGCGCGGTTTTTTTAGGGCCTGTAGATTGCTTGCTCATTTCTGTTCCTCCTTCTTTTACGCACAACTCGTGTTTTAATTGTCAGCCGGGAAACGCTTAATGCCCATCGTAACGGTTTTTCTCATCAGGCGAATTAAAGCCAGATGCACCCCCGCCTCGCAGCCGTCTACACTGGGCCCAACATGCGACCCTACCGAATCGTGAAACTCAGCGTCTAAATAAGAATTAAGTACTCTCTGCGCCAGTTCCTCATTATCCATGGCATCAAGATTGCCTTGCGCAAGGCCGAGCAACATAGATATGGCATAACCGGCCCAGTTTGAAACCGTTGCGCTCAGCAGAACATCCACCTTGGAAACGTCCGGCGCAATGCCCAAGCCGCACGGGCATTTGCATTCATTGCCGTTTCTGACCTTTTCGCGGATGACAGACTCAATATTGGCCATGCCAATTTCATTGCCGCCATCTCCAATACCAATTGATGCAATGCCGCGCTTGCGCCCCTCGGTAAAGAGGTGATCCATCTTTGCCATATTCCAGGAGAAGTCAAAGCCGCCCATCCCGTGGATACGGCCCTGCTTATTCATAGCCCCCCGTTCAATGGCAATTTCGCAGGTTGGCTTAAAGTGGTCCAAAAGCTCAATGCAGCGCGCATGGCCCGCCTCATCATCAACGGGAACGCCCACTACCGCAATTGTCGGGACACACTCAAACCCCAATTCCGTGGACAAGGAGTTTGCAAGCGCTGTTGGTTCGACAATATGCATTCCGTTGGAACGCATGACAAGCTTCATGTCCTCCACCAGATAATCGTCTGTGACAATAACGGGCAGACCGCCCAGCGTTACACGAATGGCCCTTGCCATGGCCAGAGCGCCGGCGGGCCCGTCGGTTTCGCTCTTGGTTGCAATATTGCTCGGCTGATCCGCCCAACCGGTCGTAATAAATACATAGTCGCCGGGTTTAATGCACTTTTGAAGCAGCTTAACTGCCGCAAGCGTCATCGGATTATCATTTTGCAGCTTGCGCGCAGCCTCATACAAAACGCCGATCGTGCCGCGTGCAGGAACATCCAGATTCATCAGTTGATCAAGCGTGTTTGCAACATTATAGAGGCCGTTATCAGAAATCAATTTTCTCATCATGCTTCTCCTAAAATTTAGTTCTGGCCTGTTTAATTTAAACTTATATAAAATTACTGCCACAGCCAAGCTGCCTTGGCATCAGCCTGCCGCACAGGCCATCTGAACTCTACCGGCGCTTCTCCGGAAAGCGAGGCAGCCCCCATGCGGCACGGGCGTCAATACCCTTTTAGGCACCCCTTTTTCATGCGGAGTGACTGCTGCTAATAAGTCAGCTTTCTTTTTTTTGCTGCAATTTGCCACTTGTCGGTAATTTTTCCGCCTTCGGCGACCAAAACACTGTCATACAAAACAGTTGACGGGCAAACATGCGCGGGGATGACATACAGAACCGCTCCTATTGCCGGGCGCTGGTTCTCAAAGCCTTCCTTCATCTTCCAACGCCAATGTTCTTCATGCTGAAATTCAGACTCCGCTTCAACGCCAACCAGCCTGCCTCTGTAATACTGGTCACAAGAAATCCCTTTTGTACCCAGATCCAATGTAAAGGTCAGCGGAGTGGGGTGGCTGATTACGCGGGTAAGAATGGCTGCCGCCTCATAGGCGCCCAGTTCGGGATAGTCCTCCGCATAACGCCCGTCATACACAAACATGGTTCCGGGAGATATGTAATAGTTGCTGATATCCACATAGCACGGGGCGGACGGCGTTCCGCCAATAATAATCGTATCGCAGAACAGGCCCGCCGCCGCTATTTTAGCCTTGACGTGCTCGACCTTTTCAACCACCTCGCCGCATGCAGCCTTTCTGACTTCGAATCCCACCTGATGATTATGGCCGTCATAGCAATGAAAGCCGTGCATTTTCAGACCGGGAAAAGCGGAGACCTGCTTGTAAAAGTCGATGAT
>JAEWYJ010000267.1 GCA_023395695.1 Bacillota bacterium
TTCCACTGCCATTTGCCGCACGGCAGAATGGGACGTCACCACTATGGACTGCGAAAACAGTTCCCGCGGCAGCGCATCAAAAACATGCCGCACCAAAGGCTTTGCATGAAGCGATGCGGTCAGCTTACTTTCGCCTTTAAAACGCCTGGACTGACCCGCGGCCAGTAACACGCATGCCAATGTCTTATTCATCACCAATGCTCTCCCTCAGATTGTAGCGCCTGTTCCGCCGGCTTAAAATGACATTCTGCATTAAGCGTTAAAGCAGTCGCACCATGTTTTATCCATGGGCCGCTGCTTTTTTAATTTTACAAATACATATAATTGCTTTCATGATGCATTTTTTATAGGTGCAGTCTGCGCCGGATCTCGTTTTTGACCATTGGCCACTGAAACACCAGCAACGCAGCAAACAGCAGCAGGCTGACTGTAACGCAGATAAATGACGGTACGCGTGTTTTATTCCAGCCCGCCACCAAAAACAGCGTGGGTATCATGCCGCATAAATTTAAAATCAGCAAATAGACCGCAAAATGCTCCGAGGGCAGCTTTAGAACCCAGCCCAGTATCGCCGCGATCAGCATACAGCAGATAAACGTAATCGGAATAACATAATCAATTGACCATCGGTGCCAGCCGGTAAGATAATCCCACAGCAGCGAGAACAGGCCGATTAAAAAGCCCATATCCATAAGCTTTCTATGGAACGCCCCACGCCGGCGAATCGTTGCCACCACACTCACCCAGACACAGGCTGCCCCCAGCGTAACGAGCAGCGACCAGAAGTTTTGCTCGGGAATCATAAAATCCAGCATGACTGAAATGACCGAAACGGCGATAAGGCCAAACATCAAAATTTTAAAAAACAGGCCGTGGGTATAGGCGACCGTTTCGATGACCGGAAAAATGTCCCGCTGCGGTGTTCCGTCGTCGGTTAGCGCATGCTGGCACAGCGGACATTTACCAAAGCCCCCCGTCACCGTCACACGGCAGCGCGCACAGGTTTTCATACGCTTTCCCCCATCCCCTCAAAGCGATTCGCAACTATTTCCACGGGAATATTCATACCGCTGAGCGTGCGGAAAAAACGCCGTTGGATATCGTTGCTTAAAAAGCGTGACGTAAAGCTGATACTCAAAACATTCTCATAAGTGCAAAGACAGACCTGCATATCCTTGGTGCTGTTAAATACATCGATACGGCGGATAAAAGGTCGCAGCTCATCCGGCATAACCACTGTACCGACATTTGAAAGCGTTGTGGTATACTCCCGCTCGGAGCGCTTATAAAACCGCTTTAATACCATGTTTTTAATAAATAGCGGCACAATGCGTGCCAGCATCCAGTGCTCAAGCTCCGCCAGCATATCCAGACGCTTTTGCAGGTATTCCCCGCTCAGCGTTGCGGCAAGTCGGTCGCGCAGCGAGACGGCAACGTCCGGCAGCGCGTCGGAAACGCCCTCAAAGCAATAGCCGATATTCACGACACTGAAGAAATTGCGCACCGTTTTGGATGGAAAATATTTATGCAGGTTAATTGGAATGGAGACAACGACACTTTTCCCCTTGTCCCTTTCGCTCATCTCCTCTTTAATTGCGCAGATCAGCGCCGCCGAGAGGAAGGCGGTCACCGTTACACCCATGCTTTTGGCGCAGGCCACCACACGGTCAGCCGGAACAACCCCCTCAATAACCTTTAAACGCCACTCGGCGGTTTTAGCCCCCTTAAGTGCATAGACCGGAACCCGGCTTTTGGCAAGCGCTGCAGTAAGGTTACTTTTACCGGTATAATATTTGGCAAAGCTGTCGTCCATACGCTGCGCGACCGAGGCGTCAAAATCCAATGCGGAGCAATGCCCGGACAGCTCAGGGTGCGCCAGCAGCAGATAATGATAGGTCAGCGCCTTCAAGAATTGGAGCGCGCCCGCCCCGTCGGTAAGCACATGATAAACCTCCAGATTGATGCGGTTCTGATAAAAGGTTGCGCCAAAAAGCGGTGACCGCGAGTCGTGGTACATGGTACTGCACGGGGGAACGTCCTCCTCCCGCACCAGAAAACCGGTATTGGCCTCTTCAAGGTAATACCAGAACAAGCCGCGCTTCAAAACGCAGCGAAAGGTCGGGAAATCCTCCAGTGTGCGATCCAGCGCATCCTGAAGATAATACTGATCCACCTGCTCGGTCAACTCGGCCGAAAAACGGAACACCTTGGTATCCGCTTTGGAGGTCGCGCTTGGAAATATCTTTGCAGCATTGTCCAGCCTGCGCCAGTCTGAGGCAGAGCGTTTACTCACAAAACGGCAGCTCCTTTTTCCGATATAAAGTCGTTAATAGCGTCGATGCATAGCCTCACATGCTTAAATCTCGGCGGCAGCATAAAAAAGCCGTGCAGTGCGTCGGGTATGCGGTGGGTCACAACGCGGTTTCCTGCCTCTGCCAGCGCCTTGGCATAGGCCTCGCCCTCGTCACGCAGCGGATCATATTCGGCGGTTATCACCAGGGTTTCGGGCTGACGGCTTAAGTCCTCTGCCAACAGCGGAGCCAAATAAGGGTTTTTCAAATCTTCGGGCGCGGAGCTATAAAGCTGCATATATTCGGCCACCCGCTTTGCGGTTAACAGATAATCGCTGCCATACGCGCGTACCGAGGCAAAGGGCGACTGCTCTGAATAATCGGCCTGCGTCGCCGGATAGATCAGAATCTGCCGCCGGGGCCAAAACGCACCGCGGTCCCGCGCCATCAGCGAAACGGCAGCAGCCAGATTGCCGCCCGCGCTGTCGCCTATCAGCGTAATCTGCTCCGGCGCCACACGCAAAATATTCGGCGTCTTAAAGAGAGACTGGGCCACCGCATAACAGTCGTGTAGCCCTGCGGGAAATTTATATTCAGGCGCAAGGCGATAGTCCACCGAGGCAACAATCTGCCCGGTGGCCTTGGCCAGCCACGCGCACAATCCGTTGTAATCGTCAATGCTGCCGGTAACCCAGCCGCCGCCATGAAAAAACAGCAGCACCGGTCGGCCTAATGGGCCGGGATCGGGTGCAAAAATGCGCACGGGCACGTCGTGATCGCCGTTGGGAACAAGATGATCCCACTGACAGCAGGTCTTAATCGTCCGCCCATAGCCTTTCAGGGCGTTCAGGCGTCGCATTATCTCATAGCTTTCCAGCATGCTGGGCTCGGTGTAAGAGAGCGTTTTTAACGCCGCACGCATATATTTATTAATCGCCATGCCGTCCTCCCGCATTCAGGGTATTTATAGTCAAGTCACTGTGGCATGACCATACAAAGGATATTTTACCAGCATCAAAAAAATAATACAACAGAAACCTTGTCCGGGCACAAATGTGTCTGTTGGACATATCTTGCCTTAAATTGTGCATAATACAGCTTGAATCTCCTGCGAATGGCAACCGACAGGCAATCGGTCATTTGTATGAGTAAGCATGTGTATTCGGAGGCATTTATGGCAAAACAAGTGGAGCCGACACCGGAAAAAAAGCGATATCTTGAAACAACGAAGCTGCTCGATACCAAGCTGCGGGTGGATGCCAGCTTTGACCTGGTCGCACGCGATTTTATATTCGGGCCAAGAAGTGCCCGTCTTTATTTTACCCAGGGGCTTGTCAAAGACGATATCATGGAAAAAATACTCAGCGCTATTTTGGCAATAAAGCCAGCCGAGCTGGAACAATGTACCGACGCCAAGCGCTTTATGGATGAATATATTCCATATATCGAGGTCGAGAGCGCAAATGACCTTGAAAAAATTATTCCGCAGGTGTTGTCGGGGCAGGTTGCGCTTGTGGTGGAAGGCATTGCCGATACCATTCTGATCGGTGTGCGCACCGCCCCCACCCGTTCCTTACAGGAGCCGGACAGCGACCGCGTCATGCACGGTGCACGCGACAGCTTTTGCGAAACACTGTTGCTGAACACCGCCCTTATACGCCGTCATGTAAAGGACCCCAGTCTGACCATGCAAAACCATATTATTGGCAGCATCTCAAAAACCGATGTGGTTTTATGCTATTTGCAGGGCCGGGCCGAACAGAAAACAGTGGATGAACTGACCAAAAAGCTGGACACGCTCAAGGTTAAAACGCTGGCCATGGCGCAGGAAAGCCTGACCGAAGCGTTGCTGCCCCGGCGGTGGTATAACCCCTTCCCCAAAGTGCGCTACACCGAGCGCCCCGACACGGCCGCCGCCACCGTAACCGAGGGCGGCATCCTGATGCTGGTGGACGGCTCCCCCTCTGTCATTATTCTTCCCACCGCTTTTTTTGATTTTTTTCAGGATACCAATGACTATTACTTTCCGCCGCTGATCGGCACCTATCTGCGCATTGTGCGCTATCTCATCCATGCGCTGACCATGCTGCTGATTCCAACGTGGTTTCTCTTTATCAAAAATCCCGACTGGATACCCAATTCCATTGATTTTATCAGCGTTCTGGAAATGAACAAGGTTCCCATCTTTTTTCAACTGATGATTGTCGAGCTGATTATCGACTGTCTGAAGCAGGCCTCACTCAACACGCCCGCCGCACTGGGCAGCTCATTTTCGGTGGTTTCAGCATTGATTTTGGGAGACTTTGCCGTAAAAGCACGCTGGTTTGTGCCGGAGGTCCTGCTGTATATGGCCTTTGTGGCGGTGGCAAACTTTGCCTCCCCTAGCTTTGAGCTGGGCTATGCCGTCAAGCTCTGCCGCATGATGCTGCTGGTGGTAACGGCATTGTTTAATCTTTGGGGTTATGTTTTGGGCATTATACTGATATTGACGCTGATTGCGACCACGCCGACTATTACGGGGCAGGGGTATTTGTACCCGCTGATCCCTTTTAACGGATCAAAGCTGCTGCGACTGGTAATCAGGCGCAGAATGCATGAGGACAATACCTGAAGCAACAGTGCAAGCCACTGTACTTTAGAGACAGCGTTGTCCCTGCACTGCAAATAAAGGAATTAGTTGCTGCGCAATCTTAAGAATTGCTTTTGGCTAATTCATCAGCCGGACATGTAACAAGGGGGTAAAAGCCATTCGTACGGATGGCTTTTACCCCCTTGTTTGAAAGAGAAGAAGTTAGTAAATAAACTTTTTTCGGATGAGAGCTATCTGGTAATACAGCATAAAGTGCCGGCTTTATGCTTATCAAGCTTTTTATCGCTATCTCATCCGTTAATAGCGTGCCATAATGTTTGATGCTGGAAATTTAAGATAACGCTGTTGAATTAGATGCTGCACGTATTGGACGTCGCCTGCGCCGTTTCCGAGCCGACCGTTACCGAGACACGAACGCGATAGGTTGTTCCGCTGACGCCCGAATAGCTTTTGGAGACAAGCACACTGCCGGTGCCGCTGATGCTCCACGATTTAACCGACGACCATTTTCCGGACGAATATTTCTCCAGATACATGGTACCCTTAATTTTGGAAGAGGATGTTTCTGTCTGGACATATACCTCGGGATATAATGTCGTGCCTTCCGAGTCAAGCATTGGAGAAATTTCTGCAATGTCTACCCAAAAGGGGGTAATAACAGCGTCACCAGGGCTAAGAGACTGCACGCTCTGTGGCTGCGCGGCCGGTGCTGTGATCGCCATGCTGCCGACAATCAGGAGAAAGGCTGCGATTTTCACTGCTGCTTTTTTGATTTTCATAAAAAATCCTCCTTGTTGTTATTGGGGTTTCCACCTATATAACGTACAAGAAAAGAAAAAGGGACACCAATTTTTAATTAATTTTTAAATTTTACATTTTCAGCAATTTTTATCACTTCATTATAGTCAAAATCCCCTAATATCTGACATTTCATATTGTTCTCAAACCATATAAAATAGGTTAATTTATCAGTTTTCCAAGCGTATGCCTCTGAGTCTTTGAAGGGGATACGCTCAATTTCTGACTCTTCTGTATTGAAATATGATTTAGCTTCTACTTTTGAAACAGTAAATGATATTGTAAATACTTTATCCCCATCGCTGTTTAAGAATTTATATACCATTTTGGTTCTGCCTTGAAATATATCGCTTAATTCATATCCTTCCGGAAGATATTCAAATACAACATCATCCTGACTTAGAGCAGCAGATGTCGGAGGTTCTTCAGTTTGCATTGTAAAAATGCTGAATTTCGGGAACGTCTCCACAACCCAATTGAAGAACTGTTCTCTCCATTTAGCGTTTGCCACAAGTGCCGTAGAAAAACTGATAGCGCCAATAAGAATAAAAACCGCCACCCGCTTCATAACAACAATGACCATGCCCACCGACTTTTGGGCCGACTTAACCAGCCGCAATTTCTTTCTGAAGGCGTTGGAGTATTGTGGAATACGCCACACGTCCGGGATATCCCGGACGGCATACGCCGAAATAGCCGCCTCGCATGCCAGCTTCATCGAATCATCATCCACCACAGTGCTGCTCTCCAGCCCCATAAAGCGGGACAGCATACGCCTGATGTATCGCAGCCTGCCGGCGGAATGCGTCGTCACCAGCATGGCGTCGGCATCTTCAGGCGAAAAATTAAAATAATATCGGAAGAAAAGCGTATGCATGTATTCTGCCGGCAACGCTGTTATCTTCAGCGCCAGCGCCGGAACCTCTTCCTCAGAAAGCGTCCGGGCAGGCATAGCGTTAAATTCGGGCCGGTCAAGCCTTGCAATATCTTTTTCCACCGCCTGCCTGCAGATTTCCCGCATAAAATTATTAAACGAGCTGGACATTTTTATCACCTTCCTCATAAAAGGTCCTCAGCTTTTTAAGAACACGGTACCCTCTTTTTTTAGCCGTTTCTTCACTGACCCCCAGTAAAGAGGCAATTTCTTTAAAGCTCATATCGTTTGCGTAGCGCAAGTGAATAAGATATTTTTCTTCGTCGGAAAGCCTGTCAACCGCGCCAAGCAACTGCTTTCGGTCAATATCCTGCGACCACATATCTTCAAATCCTGCCTGATAGCCTTCTTCATTGGCTTCCAATTCATCCATTGGAACGGCCTTCATACG
>JAEWYJ010000269.1 GCA_023395695.1 Bacillota bacterium
AAATCGCTAAAATATCTGCCCCATTCACGCTGCTGTTTTTTATCGGCTTGATTCTTATTGTTATATTTCCGCAAATTTCGTTGTGCTTAATCAGCTAATATCTTTTCTTTCTCCAACCTGCATTATGCAGAAAACCCCGGCGGTACATACCGCCGGGGTGGGGGTCAGAGAGGTGGCGCGCCGACGGGTTGTCCGCCTACCTCGCTGATAATATAGTTTCTGAAATTTTCCACCACAGGCCTGAGCGCGTAGTCCTTGGGCCAGCACATGTACATCGGCCGGTGCAGCTCTGCGTTTTCCAGTGTCAATGCCACCACATCAAAAATCGGGAATTCCGAGATGCGCGGCATGATGGCCACACCAAGACCGGAAGCGACCGCACTGGCCATCATTTTCTCGGTCTCCACCTCCTGAATAATCTGCGGCGTAATATTAAAACGGCGGAACATTTCATCCATCCAGTAGCGGGTGCCGCAACTGTAGGTATAGGCCACCAGCGGTTCGTGGGCCAGAGCCTGTAATTGGATGCTTCTTTTTTGCGCGAGAGGGTGACGGCTGGACACGGCAGCAACAATTTCTTCGTCGAATATATGAAAATACTCCAAGCGATTACTGTTCATCTTAGCCCCAAAGCCAAGGTCAATGGTTCGGTTGGCAAAGGCTTCAATAATTTTGGCCGCCTGCTTTTCACTGAACTCAAACTGAACCTGACGGTGGTTTTCGTTTGCACAGAATCCCTTAATCATATTGGGGATGAACCGATTACTGACGGTGTGGGCCAGCGCAATGCGTATTTTGCCCATGTTGG
Source organism: Bacillota bacterium (assembly GCA_023395695.1). Classification (GTDB taxonomy): domain Bacteria; phylum Bacillota; class Clostridia; order Oscillospirales; family Ruminococcaceae; genus Yanshouia. The sequence goes on from JAEWYJ010000269.1 coordinate 809, forward strand.
GGTTGAGCATGTTGCGCATTTCCTGATTGGCCAGCTCCAGCTCAGCAATAATACGGTCTACATGAATCAAAAAACGCTTTCCGTATTCGGTGATATCGATATTCCGGCCCACTTTAAAAAACAGGGGTACCCCCAGCTCTTTTTCCAGATCGGCGATAGAGTGGCTCAAGCTCGACTGGGCTACCAAAAGCTGCTCGGAGGCCTTTGTATAGTTTTTCAGCTGGTTTACCGCCTGGAAATAGTACAGCTGCTGTAAGTTCATACCGATCACTCCTGCAATAGAAATCTATAACTTCTTGTCGGAGATTATTGTAACACCCTTGTTCCAAGCGCGTCAAGGTGTATAAAATTCACAAAGGTTGTAGGATTAACTATGTTTAAATCCCATATGTGGCATGTGATACCGATATTGGTCATCCGTCAAGAGCCCTGCTAAGATTTAAGTTGTTGGGAACCGGGCCTGCTCGCTCAAGCGGCGGGCCATTACGAAAGGAGAACAATATGAAAAAGACAAACAAACTGGTCGGCGTTGCGCTGGCCGCCGCTATGTCCCTCTCACTGGTTGCCTGCGGAGGAGGAAATACGGCATCTTCCACATCGGCGCCAAACGTGCCCGCGCCGGCTTCTGCGCCTGAAAGCAGCAGCATGCCGGCGCAGAACACGACGGCCTATGACATTCAGCCTGAGCTGGATGCTGCTGTCGACTACACCCAGGGGGACAGCTATTCCTTTATCATTGCCACCGACGGCGCTGAGGACCGCGTGGACGGCCTGCTGGTGCACTATATGGCAGACCAGCTCAATGCCATCACCAATGGCCGCATCCAAATGCAAATGTATTTTAACGGCTCTATGGGCACGGATACTGAGCTGTGCGAATCCGCTCAGGTTGGCGACGTTGCTTTCTTTCTGGGCTCTACAGCCTTTACGGCTAACTTTGTTCCCGATTTAAGCGTGATCGATCTGCCTTTCCTTTACAAGGATGTCAAGCAATTCCGTCAGACCATGGATGATGAAACGATCACCGGCTATTACAAAGAGCAGTACCGCTCCAACGGCTTTGAGCTGATCGGATTTTTCGATCAGGGCATGCGGCAGATGACCAGCAATGTCAAGGTGCAGGCTCCTGACGACATCAAGGGCCAAAAAATCCGCGTTATGGAAAACAAGCTGCACATTGCAATTTGGAAGGCACTTGGCGCCAACCCGTCTCCCATGGCTTTTTCCGAGGTTTACATGGCCTTACAGCAGGGAACCATTGACGCACAGGAAAATCCTTTTGAGGTTATTTATGCCAATCGTCTCTACGAGCAGCAGGATTATGTCATTCAGACCAACCATCTGCCCGCTTCTCACAATCTGCTGATTAGTCAGATCGTTTACAATGGTTTAAGCGACAGCGACAAGGCGTTGGTAATGGCCGTGGGCAAAGCAGCTATTGCTTACTCGCGTGAGCAGTGCGACGCCCGTCTCTCCGACCGCATGGATAAGGTGGCCGAAACCGGTACAGAAATTGTCGCACTTTCTGACGAGGTACTGGCGCAGCTGCGTGAAAAATGCGCAGGTGTTTACGACGAGGTACGCACCACATACGGTGATCAGCTTGTGGATATGCAAACCAACACCGCCGGCAAGTACGCCTGATTCTGAAAGCATTCGCTCAATCCCCAGACTTGTCACCCGGCTGACAAGCCTGGGGATGAGTAAAAATGGAGGCAAAAATGCCAAATATATACTCTCTTGTTCATCTGAGTCATATAGGCTGCGCACCCCCGGAAATGATCCGGGTGGCGGCCCGGGCCGGGTTCGATGCCGTCAGCCTTCGAACTATCCCCATGGGACTTAAAGGGGAGAAGCCTTATGATATTGCCAGAGACCCACAGCTTCTGGCTGAGACCCGCCGGG
>JAEWYJ010000318.1 GCA_023395695.1 Bacillota bacterium
CGATAATGTCGGCATCCTCATACAGCACCGGCACGGCCGCGTCGCTGGCCGTGCGCCGCACCACCGGCTGCGGCCGCGTCACAACCAGCGTTTCGCCCGGCTTTAAAATATAGGTCGAGCGCACCCGCCTGCCCGCGACGCATAATCCCGACTCTGTTTGCTTGAGTGCAATAAGCAGCCGTTTGGAATAGCCCTCGGCCAGCAGCAGCGCCTGCACGCTTTGTCCGCCCGCCCCCGCCGAATAGAAAAACTGCCGCGCATCGGCCAACGTATTATTCATGCGTCATCGCCTTCTTTGGCAGCGGCAGGCGCTTGCTTTCAGAGATAATCAGCCCCGCCAGCGTAAGCACGGTACCAAGCGCCGCCAGCCCGGTGATTTTTTCGTGCAAAATCAGTGCGGAGGTCACGACGGTAATGACCGGCACCGCATAAATATAAACGCCTGTTTTAACAGCGCCCAGCGTCCTGACCGCCATGCCCCATGTCACAAAGCACATGGCCGAGGCGCCAAGACCCAGAAACAGCAGGTTCAGGAAATTCACCGGCGCCAGCAATTGCGCCGCCTCGGGGCCAAAATCGAGTATGAGCAGCGTAGGTAACATAAACACCAGCCCGTAAAAGAAAGCCCTGCGTGTTGTTTGAATGGTGTTGTAGCCAAAACGGCTGATCTTTCTGGTCAGCACCGAATAGATGGCCCAGGTCACCGCAGCCAGTACCGAGAGCACATCCCCCGCAGGATTCAGCTGTAAAACAGCGCTGCCGTTAAAGCTGATGAGAAAGATGCCGGACAGCGCAACGGCAAAGCCCGCAAAGAACTGAGCCCGAAGCTTTTCGCCATCAAGAAAAAAGTGCGCCATCAGGGCGATTAAAAACGGGCTGATTGATACAATAACCCCGACATTAGACGCGAGGGTATAGGTCAGCGCAATATTCTCCAGCAAAAAATAGAGCGTCACGCCACACAGGCCCGCCGCCGCAAAGTACGGCTCTTGTTTTCTGTCGGTAACTTTAAGCCTTGCGGGGCATGCAACCCACAAGGCCAAAAAGCCCGTCAAGAATCGTAAGAATAAAATCTCCAGCGGTGAAAAGCTCCGAAGCAATACTTTGGTGGATATAAAGGTGGTGCCCCAGATAAAAACGGTGACAAGCGCTGTCAGATGGCCGGTTAACTGATCTTTTCTCTCCATAAAACCCTCTCTATTCCTGCGCACGGTTGGTCGCATGCTCAAAGACATTCATGTATTGTTTTGGCGTCAGCCCAATAAATCTTTTGAAAAAAATTAGAAAAATGGCTCTGGTCACTAAAGCCGGTCTGCAACGCAGCCTCCAGCGGCGGCACGCCCTGCGCCAGCAGGCTTTTGGCCCGGTCAACGCGTATCGTTTCCAGATAACTGTAGGGCGAAATGCCCTGCCATTTGGTAAAAGCGCGCAGCAGCGTGTATTTGCGCAGGCCGGTCAGGCGGCATAGATCGTCAAGTGTAATACGATCCATATAATGCGCCTCCAGAAAATCGCGAACGGCTTGCAGCGCCGGTGCCGATGCCTCCTGCCGGACAGCTGCCTTTTCTCCGGTATAATCCGCCAGCAGCTGCTCCAAAAGAAAATAAAAAAGCTCTTCTTTTTTAAAATTCTCTTCGCCCTGCATCAGCCTGCGGTGCAGCGCTTTTAGCGGCGGCGAAAGCACGCTATGAAAATTGGCCGGAGGCCCAAAGCGAGGCAAATGGTCCTGCCCCGTCACCTCAAAGACGGCTTGGCGCATTGCCTCCGGCTGCATGTGGATGCTGCGGTAATCGAACGCCTGCCCGTCGAACGCTGCGCAGGCATGATTATCCCCGGGGTTAAACAGCACCATATCCCCCGGCCCCATGATATAGGATGTATTTCTGCTAAGCATCTGCCGACGGCCTTTTTCTATAAAGCCAAAGACATAATAAGCATGAAAATGGTTTGGAAAGGGCTGCATAACCCCTTGCAAATGCAGTGCCTCCAGCCGGAGCGCCGCATCATAGACCACTTTTCTGACTTCCTGCGCCACACGCCGACCGCCCTTCGTCATTTTCTGTTATTCAGCCTACCACAAAACCGTTTGGACGGTCTTGTAAGATATTGCGCCATTTTTGCAACCGTCTTCTTTTATCAAAGCTATTATAACGGTACAGGCATAAAAATACAATTTTTAAAGAAAACATTTAGAAATCCATCTAAATATCTTGACTTTTACACACGACGCTGTTAGCATACATTTAGACCGTTTTCTTAATGTAGTTGGATTATAGTAATAGAGAGGGGGAACCTGCATGAGCTTTCAGGCCACCTTTAAAGCCCTTTCCGACCCCACGCGCCGCGAAATTCTGTCGCTGCTCAAAAACGGTGCTATGACAGCGGGCGAAATAGGCGCAAAGTTTGACATAACCGGTGCGTCCGTCTCGCATCATCTCGCGGTTCTGCGTGATGCAGGGCTTTTGACCGATGACAGCCGCGGCAAGTATATCTATTATGAGCTTAATATGACGGTGCTCGACGAGCTGCTTGGCTGGGCGACTGATCTGAGAGGAGAAAAACGATGAAAATAAAAAAACCGATGCTGTTTCTGCTTTGTGTGCTGGCACTTTTGCCGCTGGCGCTGACGGCCCTGTTTTACCCGCGCCTGCCCCAAGACATTCCCATGCACTGGAGCATTGGCGGCACCGTGCGCTACGACCCCAAATACAACCTTTGGATTATTGCGGCGCTGTCGCCCTTATTTGCGGTACTATTCCCCGTTATGGCTAAAATTGACCCCAGAAGACGCAATTACGAAAAGTTTGGCGGGGTCTATCAGGGCTTTATGGTCGTGATGCAGCTGTTTTTGCTTATGATGAACGGCATCATTATTTCCGAAGCGCTTTATCCCGGACGCATTTCGGTCTCTACCGTTGTAACGGTCGGCGTAGGGCTGTTGTTTGTGTTTCTCGGCAACATCATGCCTAAGGTTAAAAGCAACTTTTATATGGGCGCGCGCACGCCGTGGACGCTGTCCGACCCTGACGTCTGGTTTAAGACCAACCGTTTGTCAGGTTATCTGTTTTTTATCAGCGGCATCGTTATCTGCATCTGCCCGTTTGTATTTTCAGAGAAGATCACCTTTGCTGTTTTAATGACAGCGGTCATGGCCGCCGCCATTATCCCCTGCGTCATGAGCTACCTTTGGTACCGGCAAAAGCATCCTGATAAATAGGACTATATAATATAGTCGGTAAACTGAAAAAGCCAGCTTTCCTGACGGCGTATTTTCCGTGCCGCAGTCCTATCCTCCTTGTCGGGCGGCAGCGCGCCTGCATCCAGTGTTTCGCGGCACAAAAAATACGTGCGCCAGTCCAGACCCGCTTTTAAGT
>JAEWYJ010000058.1 GCA_023395695.1 Bacillota bacterium
GCCGTGCACCGTAATATGGAAGCGGTCGGAGGAGGCCATCATGGCGCCGTTGCGCACAGCGGCAGTACCCACGGGATACTGCGGCCAGACATGCTGACCGATCATGGCGTCCACCCGCGGGTTTTCAAGCACGCCGTCGCGGATCATGGGGGCAGCGCCGCAGTTGAGCACATCCTCCTCCGCGGGCTGGAACACCAGCTTGACGCAGCCGGAAAATTCGTCCCTGAGCGACAGCAGCACATGCGCAGCGCCGAGCAGCATAGCGGTATGCATATCGTGCCCGCAGGAATGCGAAACACCGGCGTTTTGCGACGCAAAGGGCAGGCCGGTTGTTTCCTGTATGGGCAGCGCGTCAAAGTCGGCGCGCAAACCAACGCATTTGCCCGGACGGGCGCCGTCTATTACAGCCGTAACGCCGTTGCCGCCGACCCCTGTGACGGGCTCAAGCCCCATCTTTTGCAGTGCCTGAGCAATAAAAGCGGCAGTCTGAGCTTCTTCATGACTTAGTTCAGGGTTTTGATGTATATGGCGACGATACGCAACGATCTGGTCGAGGTAAGAATTAATAATTGCTTTAATGTCCTTCATAAGTGCAATTCCCCTTTCTGTATTTATATTGTACGTGAAATATGATGGCAGGTCAACACAAAAGGCAGGCAGATAAGCCAAAAAAGTCTTATCGTGTCTGGAGAGAATGAACAAATAAATTGTTGATTTGCAGCAAAGCATGGAGAGGAAGTGCAGCTTTTCCGTCACCATTTCGGGCAAGATGAACCGATCGGGCGGCAAAAGTTCCTGAAATTCCGGCGTTTTTTTATAATGCATCAAATGATTTTTCGTGGTACAATAAAAAAGAACATGTTAAATTCGGGTCAGTACATTGTAAAATATGAATATGCAGTGGGACCACTCAAAAGGAGCAACATTTATGACCATCCTTAACTTCATTGCCATGGGCGGCGGTGTGGCGCTTTTTCTATACGGAATGAGCGTCATGGGCAACGGGCTCGAAAAGATGTCAGGCGGCAAAATGGAAAAGGCGCTTGAAAAGCTCACCGGGAATCTCCTGTCCAGCGTGGCGCTTGGCGCTGTTGTCACCGGTGTTTTACAGAGCTCGTCGGCAACGACCGTCATTGTGGTGGGCCTGGTCAATGCGGGCATCATGCAGCTGCGGCAGGCTGTGGGCGTTATTATGGGCGCCAACATCGGCACAACCGTGACGGCGCAGCTCATTCGCCTGTCCGACATTCAGAGCGGCGACACGGCGCTGCTGTTTTTTAAGCCCGCTACCCTTGCTCCGCTGGCGGCTATGATAGGTATTGTGATGTATATGGCTTCCAAAAAGGCCAAACGCCGTGAAATTGGTCAGATGCTTGTGGGCTTTGGCGTTTTATTTGCGGGAATGTTTGCGATGGAGGCGGCAGTTGCTCCCTTGCAGGACTCTCCGGGCTTTGTCAATGCGCTGACGGCGATGTCCAACCCCGTTCTGGGTGTGTTGGCCGGTGCAATTGTTACGGCTATTATTCAGAGCTCCTCGGCGTCGGTTGGTATGCTTCAGGCCATCTCCGCCACCGGTGTGCTGCATTTTTCGACGGCTTTTCCAATTATTATGGGCCAGAATATCGGTACCTGTATTACGGCGCTTTTGTCGTCGGTCGGCACCTCCAGAAACGCCAAGCGCTCAGCGCTGATCCATCTGTATTTTAACGTTATCGGTACTCTTTCGTTTTTAATCGTGGTCTATATGCTTAAGGCACTGATCGGCGCGCCCGATTTTTGGAACCAGCCGATCGGCCGCAGCGGCATTGCGAATTTTCATACGGTTTTTAACGTTCTGGTGACGGTGCTGCTGCTGCCCTTTTCAAATTTGCTGCTGCGACTGGCCTGCGCGACCATTAAGGATCATGGTGAGGATGAAAAATTCAAGGCGCTCGAGCAGCTTGACGAGCGTTTGCTCAAATCCCCCTCCATTGCGCTGCAGCAGTGCGGCCATATGATTACGAGGATGGCGGAATACGCGCAAAAGAACTTTTCAGATGGCGTGGAGCTTTTGGCCAGATTCGACACGAAAACCGTCGATCGGATCAACGAAAACGAAAATTTGATAGACAAAATGGAGGATAAGCTGGAGCATTATCTGATCAAGCTTTCCTCCCAGCAGGTTTCGGATGAGGACAGCCGCGCAATTTCGGCGGCGCTGCATATGGTCAAGGATTACGAACGTATCAGCGACTACTGCGTCAACCTGATGGAATGTGCCGAGGAATTGCAGTCGGCTAGCGTGTTCTTTTCACAGCAGGCGCGCGCGGAGCTGGATGTGCTGATTAATGCCGTGACGGATATTATTAATACGGCCAATCAGGCGCAGATGTCGTCGAGCGGCACCATTGCCAAGCGGATAGAGCCGCTGGAGGAGACGATTGACGCCATTGTGGAGCATTTAAAGGACATGCACGTCGAGCGGCTGAAGGCCGGCGAATGTAATATCCACAGCGGCAGTGTTTTTCTTGAAATTCTTACGAATCTTGAGCGTATTGCAGACCACTGCTCCAATATCGGCCTGAGCATCATCGGGAACAAGGACGACCGCGCACGGTATGAATCCCACGAATATATCAAGCGCGCGCACGAGGCGGGCGACCCGGACTATGTAGCGAATTACCAGATCTATATGAGTAAATACTACAACGCCATTCAGCCCGATCGTAAATAAACAGGCGGCCGGCACGGCTGCTGCGGTAGGATGTGCTTTCAAGGCATTTATGAACGGTATTGATTACGGCATTTAAAAAGGTGATAACATGAATTATTCAAAACAGCGCGAGCTTATAATCGATACACTGCGGCGCACCGACCAGCATCCGACGGCGGAGGCGGTTTACCGCACGCTTAAGGGTGAGCATCCCCGTCTGAGTCTGGCGACGGTTTATCGCAATTTGAACCAGCTTTGCGACACCGGCGCTATCAGAAAGCTGCATGTCGCAGATTCCCCCGACCGCTTCGACGGGAACATGGAGCCGCACTACCACCTGTGCTGCAGGGTTTGCAGGCAGATTCTGGACATCACAGTGCCGGGGGACGCTTGGCGCAGTCTGGTTTCAGAGGACGAAAGGCATTGCATAGACGGGTGTGACATTCTTTTTTACGGCACCTGCGCCCAGTGCGCCGCAAAAAAAATGGTTTGATCCGGCCGATAAAGTCTATCCGAAAGGCGATCTGGTTTTAGGGGTTGTTATTTGGCGTGATCCTGTGTGAAACCGCATACAGACCGGTGTTTGTGTGCGGTTTGTTTTTATTGGCAAAATTTGTTGCATTTTAGTTGTGCATTTTTGGTGCGTTTTCACCTTTTTTTCACGTTTTTATGTTATAATAATTAAAAAGCGGCTATTATAACACAAGGCCTGCCAATTGTACCCTGCGCCTGCGTTCATGATAAACAGCCTCAAGACAGCTATTATATTGGGGTAATGCGCAACGGCTCGCCGTTTAACGTGGCAACCGCCTTTTGATGCGCCAATTATACCCATTCGCTTGCGCTCATGGATATAATAGCCGTATCCCGATTAGCGTGTCTGCGTGGCGTCGCCGTTTTCGGCAACACCTGGCCGTTGACCGCCCGCACTTAAAATATAATACAGGAGTGAACCGATGAAATTTTTGGCAGGACTGCTGTCGGCTTTATTGACATCGGCCATGCTGGCGCAGCTTTGCGCCGCAGCCGGACCGCCGGCCGTCAACTCTGAAACCTATGTGGTGATGGACGTTAAAACCGGCCAGGTGATTGCCGCCAAGGGCGCGCACACCCAAATGTACCCCGCCAGCATCACCAAGATTATGACCTGCGCGCTGGCGCTCCAGAAGGGTTCGCCGCAGGATATACATACAATGAGCTACGAGGCGACCCATTCAATCGGCTATGGCACTACGCATATTGCTTTGACCGAGGACGAGCAAATTCCGGTAGAGGCGCTGCTTAACGCCACCATGATCGAGTCGGCGAACGATGCAGCCAACGGACTGGCCGAATACACGGCAGGCAGCCTTGACGCCTTTGCCGACATGATGAATCAAAAGGCGGCCGAGCTTGGTGCAAACGATACCAATTTTGTCAATGCGCACGGCCTGCACGATAAAAACCATTATACCAGCGCTTACGATATGGCGCTGATTACGCGTTGGGCTTTGACGGTAGACGGTTTTCGGGCGTTGTTCGGCGCAGAGGAATATACCATCTCGCCGACGAATAGGCAGAGCAAATCGCGTACCTTCGGCACACATCATCACATGCTGGTGGAGTCGCAATATTACTACGAGGGAACCGAGGGCGGCAAGCTGGGCTGGACGCCGGAAGCACAGCATACCCTTGTTACGCTGGCAAAGCGCGGCGACATGGAGTTGATTTGCGTCGTTATGAAGACAAGAACCCAGTACGAAAAATATGTCGACGCCGCAAAGCTGCTCGATTATGGCTTTGACAATTTCTCTACCGCCGCCATGACGGTCAGCCAGTATGAAAAAACGCCGATTGCGGTTTATGACGGCGAGGTTCAAACCGGCGAGGTGGTTATTCCAACGCAGGAGCTTGACATTATCCGTCCGCCTACGGTGGCAAAAATAGATATTACCCAAAAGCTGGTCGCGCCCGAAAGCTACAAAGCAGGGGAAACCATTGACCCGCGCATCAAGTTTTTTGATCCGGAAGGCAATGAGCTGGCGGAGGTGGCGCTGCAATGGACGCTCAACGCGGTGCAGGTAGAGGCTGCCGCAACGGCTGCGATAGACGATGCATCGGTAACGCCACCGCGTATAGGCGGCGGCTTCTGGGCGAAAGCCGCTGCTGCGGTGCTGGTGGCCTCGGTAGGGGTGTTGCTGGCCGCTCGCGCACGCAACTTGCGTATATTAGAGCAAAAGCGCATGCTTAAAGCGCGTAAAAAGCAGGAGAGGGAGCGGCAGCGCCGGGAGGCGCTCAACACCGCCAATGCGGCCAGGGGCTCCTATGCGCAGAGACGCTTCTAGGCAATTGCCCATTTAATTCACCAACCGATTGCCGACGGCCAATTTCGTGTTTGATAGCGTTGAAAACATCTGTGCACCGGTTTTCTGGCTGCGTTTTACCTGCCGGCTGCAAAATTCTCCCGTTGCCAACCTGTCCCTGAATTAATGGGAGCCGCCCGGAATTCAAGCTGCGGAAAAGTGCATTTAACAACCGGGGGCCGGTGTCTTTAAGACACCGGCCCCTTTAGCTTATTCTGCGGATAATTAAGCGATTCAGGCGTGGGTACAGCATTGGCGGAATTGTTTTATGCGCCGCAAGGCGGAGAATGTAATGCGGTGTAAAACAGTCCGTAAAGACTGCGCCTGTTCTTGAAACGTTTGACCGTGAAATCTGGTGCGATGGGCCTGCCGCGGTGCGGGCGCCGTCAGCACAGGTTGTCCACCTCTTCGAGCCAGAGCGCGGACGACGCGTCGCTGGGCATGCGCCAGTCCCCGCGGGGCGACAGGGTCAAAGAGCCGACCTTAGGGCCGTCCGGCAGGCAGGAGCGCTTGAACTGTTGCGAGAAAAACCGGCGGTAAAAGGTGCGCATCCACTTTAAAAGGGTGGCGCGGTTATAGGTTCCGGCAAAGGCAGCCTCAGCCAGCCGCAGCACCTTCTGCGGTGAAAAGCCCCAGCGCACCGAGTAGTAAAGGAAGAAGTCGTGCAGCTCGTAGGGGCCGACAATGCCTTCGGTTTTCTGCGAAATCTCGCCGTTTTCCGCCGGCAGCAGCTCGGGTGAGACAGGGGTGTCGAGCACGTCGAGCAACACGTGGCGCAGCGCCTCATCGGTAGTAAGATCGGCCTCATACCGTACAAGATGGCGGATAAGCGTCTTGGGAACCGAAGCATTGACGCCATACATTGACATATGGTCGCCGTTATAGGTCGCCCAGCCCAGCGCCAGCTCAGAGAGGTCGCCGGTGCCGATGACGATGCCTTCGGTCTGGTTGGCAA
>JAEWYJ010000077.1 GCA_023395695.1 Bacillota bacterium
CACATAGGCAATGGTTGCAATAGCGCCGATTGTATAAGCAACACCCCACGGCAGATTAAAGCCGATTTTGGCGTTTGCAAGATACGAAATCGTTACAAAGGTATAGAACCCGCCGGGAATCAACGGCATCCATATCCATTTTGCCTTACCGTTTTCACACATCCAGATTGTAATGCTGGCAAATGCGAACAGCGCAAGGGTCTGGTTAGACCATGCAAAATAGCGCCACAGCGTTGCAAAGCCGGCAGGGCTGGACTTCGCCCAAACCAGAATGGCCGCAACAACCGCAAAGATAATGGCGGACAGCGACAGCCGCTTGCCGTTGGAATTTTGCGGAATATGGAAGGAATCGGCAATGGTCAGACGCAGCGCACGCAGCGCGGTATCGCCCGAAGTAACCGGCAGCACGATGACGCCCAGCAGCGCAATCAGGCCGCCGATGGGGCCCAGCAGATCTCTGGCGACAATGCCAATAGTGCCGGTTGCCAGACTGGGGTTGCCCTCCTGCAGGCCCAGGCTGTAAACGCCCATTGCGCTTGCTGCCCAAACCATTGCAATAAAGCCTTCGAGCACCATCATGTTGAAGAAGGTCGTGCGGCCTTCTTTTTCACTGCCCATGGTGCGGGAGATAATGGCGGTCTGCGTCGAGTGGAAGCCGGACAGAATGCCGCAGGCCACGGTAATAAAGAAGATGGGAATAAATTTACCGGCGTTAAAATAATCGCCGTAGGCAAAAGCGCCCGCGTTCCAGTCATCCCAGACGTTGAGCAGCGGATAGCCCTTAACAAAAAGGCCGATAAAAATGCCGACAGCCGAAAACAGCAGAATGGCGCCGAAAATCGGATAAATTCTGCCGATGACCTTGTCAATCGGGAACACAGTGGCAATCAGATAGTAAGCAAAAATAGCGCCATAGATCACCCATGTGGACATGGAGGTGGCTTTGCCGTCAAAGCCGAATATCTGAACAGCCGCAATATCGCCGGGCGTATAAATAAACACAGCGCCCACGAGAACCAGCAGCAAGCTGACAAAAATCTGATAGAAGAAGAAAACGCCCTTATTGGTGTATTTGCGCACCATATCCGGCATCTGGGTGCCGCCGTCGCGCAGACAGATCATGCCGGAGAAATAGTCATGCATCGCGCCGCCGATGATATTGCCAACGGGAATGGTGATAAACGCAATCGGACCAAACAGAATACCTTGAATCGGTCCGATAATCGGGCCGGTACCCGCGATATTGAGAAGGTTAATCAAGCTGTTTTTCCATTTTTTCATTGGAACGTAATCGACGCCATCCTGCTTCGTAATGGCGGGCGTCATACGGTCGTCAGGACCGAATACCTTTTCGCAGAGCGAGCCATAAACAGCCGCGCCGCCAATAAGAATGACTAAGCCGATAAAGAATGTTGCCATAAAAAAACTCCCTTCCTATATTTAAGAATAAGTCCGAGCGCGTTCTTTTTATACCGCCGTCACCTCCTGAAATCCAGTACCCATCACCGTATTCTGCAACACCGCATTATAGCGCAAAATATAGAAAACAAACCCTCCCGCGCCGTGTACCGGAACGAATGGCTCGCCGTTTACCCCGTTGCCATAAATCTATTGCCGGTCACGGGTTCGGCATGCAGAACCGCCAGCCGAGAACTAACTTTAATTTTCAGTTCTTCACCGGCCTCATTATATACCTTTTATTTCAAGATGTTAATAGATTTTCGTAAAATTGTGGCATAATTATTAAATTTGGTGCATTTTCAGACCTTTCAACAATAAATACAGCCGATTGTACATCACTTTTCACAATCAATCTGTAGCATTTCTTTCTAAAACGCTGCGCGCTCAATCTATCCATTTTCTTTTGCCGAAGCGGCCAACCCCCTAAAAAACAGAACTTGCCTGTCGGGGCTGTTTTGCGGCCGGCAAGGTTCAGAGACGCAGCCGATCCGGCGCGCGGCCAAGGCAGCCGGCGGCAGCTTGCCCGTATTTTGTCGGCAGACGAGCAGCCTTAGCCGCAACAAAAAAAGAGGGAAAGCTCTAACAGCCGTTCCCCCTTTTTGCTTGAAAACGATATATGCTGCCGGCCATCCCCGACCCGCCCGCACACAGGCGATTGGCGGTGGCTTTATCCGTTATACGCGGTGCATTAAATCGGTATAGGTCGGCATTGGCCAGCAGTCTTTATCCATCATGCGCTCGGCAAAGTCCGAAATTTCGCGGATATCCTGCATATCCTTCTGAATGACGTCGCGGATATAACAGGTTGCGCCCTCGGTGCTGTCGTCGGGCAGCGCCAGCACATCGTCGCGCAGCTTCTGGGTGCGCAGCGTCAGCTTGCTGACCGCATCGGACAGCGTCTCCGCATAATTAAAAAGCTCGGCGTTATCCAGCCCGATAGCGCGCAGCTGTCTCAGGCTTTCGGCCGTCCTGCCGGTGTAGGCAATCATGGCCGGCAGCACCTGGCGCTGCATCATCTCAAGCAGTGTGTTAGCTTCGATGAGCGTGATCTTGCTGTAGTTTTCCAGCATAATCTCGTAACGCGAATGGCATTCGACCGGCGAGAAGATGCCAAAGCGCCCAAACAGCTCAATGGTGTCGGGCTGCTTCCAGACAGCGGCGGCATCCAGCGCATTGGTAAGCGTCGGCAGGCCGCGCCGGGCGGCTTCCGTCTTCCAGTCCTCGGCATAGTTGTTGCCGTTCATAATGATACGGCCATGCGCGGCGTAGGTTTCGCAGGCAATCTCGCGCACCGTCTTTTCAAGGTCACCGCCCTCTTCAAGCCTTTGAGCAAAGGCGTCAAGGCTGTCGCAGATCATGGCGTTGAGCACAATGTTGGCCAGCGCAATAGACTGCGCCGAGCCGACCATGCGGAACTCAAACTTGTTGCCGGTAAAGGCAAACGGCGAGGTGCGGTTGCGGTCGGCGTCGTCGGCCAGCACGCTGGGAATGGCGGTGACGCCCACCGACACCGGGTGCTTCTGCGCGCCGGCGCCGTCCCTGCTGCAGGCCGCCAGCAGATTGGTATAGCGCTCGCCTAAAAACATTGAAATAATGGCGGGCGGCGCCTCAAAGCCGCCCAAGCGGTGGTCGTTGCCCGGCGTGGCGGTTGAAAGGCGCAGCTGTGCCGCGTAGCGGTCCGCCCCACGCACAAAGGCGGCCAAAAACAAAATAAAGGTCAGATTATTTTCAGGGTGCTCGCCCGGTGAGAGCAGGTTTTTGCCCTTGTCGGTACAAAGCGAGTAATTGTTGTGCTTGCCTGAGCCGTTGACGCGGGCAAACGGCTTTTCGTGCAGCAGGCAGGCCAGATTGTGGCGCTTGGCAATCTCCTTCATCGTTTCCATAATCAGCTGGTTGGTGTCGCAGGTGACGTTGGCCGAGTCGAACACCGTTGCCAGCTCATGCTGGGTGGGGGCAACCTCGTTATGCTTGGTTTTCGCGGCAACGCCAAGCGCCCAGAGCGTTTCGTCCAGCTCGTGCATAAACGAGGAGATACGCAGCCGCACGCGGCCAAAATAATGGTCGTCAAGCTCCTGGCTCTTGGGCGGCGGCGCACCGATGAGCGTTCTGCCGCAGAGCTTTAAATCGAGACGCTGCTCGTAGCGTTCGCGGTCGACAAGAAAATATTCCTGCTCGGCGCCGACCATGGGAACAATGCGCGTCGTTTCCGCATCGCCTAAAAGCCGCAGCACGCGCACCGCCTGAGCAGACAGCGCATCCATGGAACGCAGCAGCGGCGTTTTCTGGTCGAGCGAGATACCGCTCGGCCCGCAGAACGCCGTTGGGATATACAGCGTTTTATCCTTGACAAACACCGAGGAGGTCGGGTCCCACGCCGTGTAGCCTCTGGCCTCAAAGGTGTTTCGAATGCCGCCCGAGGGGAAGGATGAGGCGTCCGGCTCGCCCTGAACCAGTGCGCGCGAATCAAATTCCAAAATGGCGGTGCCGTTACCGCAGGGGGTTAAAAAGCCCTCGCTCTTGCCTGCGGCGGCGTTGGTCAGCGGCTGGAACCAGTGCAGATAGTGGGTGGCACCCTGCTCCACCGCCCATTTAAGCATGGCGGCGGCGACCGGTTCGGCAATGCGCTCATCAAGCTTGCCACCCTCCTTGCGGGTGGTACGCAGACTTAAAAATACCTCGGCGGGCAGCATGCGCTCCATGACCTCGTCGTGGAACACATGAATCCCGAATCTCTCCTGAAAAGACATAGTTTCCTCCCCCAGCTTCTGTTTTGCGTTGGCTGCACCCGGCCCAAAAGGCCGCTGCGCCGCAGCAATACAATATAGCGTGTTATCAATAGATTACTATAGTAGCATTTGGCATTCGCTTTTTCAAGAAAAAACGCATGCCTACAGGATATAATAATACCGTGGCGGCGCGCGGATGCGGCAATTCCGGTCACTTTTTTAAATTTAGCTGTATAAAAAGCCTTTATTTGGAACCTTTTCAATTTTCCCTTGCCAAATTTTAAAGAGTGTGCTATTGTATTTTAAGTAAGTATGAAGTATTGACAGGAGAGTGGGTAATAACCCGCTCTTTTGTTTATGTATAGGGGGTTCACTATGGCAAAAGCTAAACAAAACACCGCACAGGCGGCGGAACGTCTGGCCGGTCCGGTGCTGCTGCAGCTGGGTCTGCGCCTGTGGGACGTTCGCTTTGAAAAAGAGGGCGGCGCTTGGTTTCTGCGCTATTTTATCGACAAGGACGGCGGGGTCAGCCTCAACGACTGCGAAGCGTTCTCGCGTCTGATCGACCCCATCCTCGACGCGGCGGATCCTATAGACGGTTCCTACAGCCTTGAGGTTTCCTCCCCCGGCATTGAGCGCGAGCTGACAAAGCCCTGGCAATTTGAAGAAAATCTCGGACGTCCGGTTACGGTGCGGCTTATCCGCGCCAGAAACGGGGTGCGCGAGATTGCCGGCACGCTTGTCTCCTATAACGACGGCACGGCGGTTATTCTTGATGTAAAAGCCCAAACCGAGTACGCCGTCGCCAAGACTGAGGCGGCCTATATCCGCCTGCAGGACGATTTTGATTACAGCAAAGGAGCAGGACAATGATTAACCGTGAGTTTTTCGAGGCACTGACGCTTCTCGAAAAGGAAAAAGGTATTCCCGTTGCTTACATGGTGGAAAAGATTAAAAACGCTGTTTCCATTGCTGTCAAGCGCGACGCCAACGGCGGCGAGGATAACATTGTGGAGATCGACCCCGTAACAGCACGCTTTTTTGTCGCCGTGCGCAAGCAGGTGGTCGCCGAGGTGGAGGACGCCACGCTCGAGATAGGCGTCGGCGCGGCACAGGGGGTCAAAAGCAACGCGAAAATCGGCGATATCATTGAAATTCCGCTCGAGCCCAAACAGTTTGGGCGCATTGCGGCCATGAGCGCCAAGCACGTCATCCGCCAGGGCATCAGAGAGGCCGAGCGCGGCCAGCTCTTAGCCGAATACCAGTCCAAGCAAAAGGATATTGTCACCGCCACCGTCATCCGCACCGACCCCAAGCGCGGCGGCGTAACGGTTGAAATTGGCCGCAGCGAGGCGGTGCTGCCCAAGGCCGAGCAGGTTCCGGGCGAAGAGTACCGCGACGGCGACCGCATCAAGGTCTATGTTTCGGACGTCGTCAACGGCGACAAGGGCCCCAAAATTATGATTTCACGCATCCATCCCGGGCTGGTCAAGCGCCTGTTCGAGATGAACATCCCCGAGGTCTACGACGGCACCGTCGAGATCAAGGCCATCTCGCGCGAGGCGGGCACCCGCTCCAAGGTAGCCGTCACCTCCCGTGACGACAACGTGGACGCCGTCGGCGCCTGCATCGGCCCGAAGGGTTCGCGCGTGAATACCATCGTCGACGAGCTTGGCGGTGAAAAGATAGATGTTATCCGTTATTCCGACGACCCGGCGGTGTTTGTTGCGGCGGCGCTGTCGCCCGCCAACGTCCTTTCGGTCGAGATTGATCCCGAGGCGCTCAAAACC
>JAEWYJ010000087.1 GCA_023395695.1 Bacillota bacterium
CTGCATTGACATTTTCTTTGTTCGCCATAAAAATCTCCTTAATCCTCAATTCTCAGCATTTAAGCTGAATTTGCCGATGCCGTCCGAAGCGCGTATCGCTCCGAACGGCATCTGACTTAATTCGGAAATGTTGTTTGAAGTTTTAGAGAGGGCAAATTATTTGATAAGACCGGCGCTCTTATAATACGCCTCAGCGCCGGGATGCAGCGGAATGGGCAGGTCGTTACACATAAAAGCCGCATCGGTCATGGCGGTCATAGACGCGTGGCCGGCGACCAGATCGTCGGGATGGGTATGCAGCGCCTCGGCCATTTTGCTGACAAGCTCCTCATCCATTGAGGCGTTGACTGCCACGAGGCACTTGACGCCAAAGGTGGGGATATCCGCAGTCTGGTTATTATAGGTGCCCGCGGGGATAACCGCCTTATAGTAAGAGCCGTTGGCGGCGATAATCTTGTCAAGGGTCTCTTCCTTATAAGCGAGCAGATGCGAAGCCTTGATGTTGGTCAGGTTAAGGAAGCCGCCAATCGGAATACCCGCAAAGGCGTGCGCGGCGTCATGTACGCCGTCGCCAACAGAGTCGGCGCCCTCGGTCAGTCCGAGATACTCCGTGGCGCTGGCGGTAACGCCCGCAGCCTGAAGTCCGGCATTGGCAGCAATGGCAGTCGCGGAAGCGGACGGACCGATGGCAAGCTTTTTGCCGTTGAGCTCCTCAACATACTGCAGCTTGGAGGATTCGAGCACGATCCAGTTGGAGAGGGACGGATAGGTGGCTGCAAGCGCACGAATATCAGCGCAAGCCTTGCCCTCAAATTTTCCGGTACCGCTATAGGACTCAAAAGCAACGTCGCCCGCAATCATGGCAAGGTCGATTTCGCCCGCCTGAAGGTTAACGGTGTTGGCAGGAGAGCCCGCAGAGGTCTCAGCATTGACCTTGACACCGGGGACGTTGTCGTTAATGACCTTTGCAATGGTGCAGCCCACAGGGTACATGGTGCCGCCGGTATCGGCGGTGCCGATTGTCAGAATAACAGTTTTACCGGGGGCCGGCGCAGAAGAAGACGCAGGAGCGGAGGAACCTGCAGGGGCGGAAGCGGCCGCTGGCGCCGTGCTGGATGAACCGCCGCAGGCGGTTGCCATAAGAATCATGGCCAATGCCAATGCAATTACGGAAATTTTCTTCATTATATTGGTCACTCCTATCTGAATTTCGCCCGGTATAAGAGGGCCGGCCTGTTGACCGCGCTACCGATATGTATAACACGCAGACAACGGAAAACCACCGCTTTGCCGGAGCACATGCCTACGAGACACGCCAATGTCTTTCTTTTTCTCGATCTCCTTTCCGTTCCCTTCACCAAATATACAATTTGCATCTCCTGATTGTATGCGTGTCAAACACAAGTCAATGAAGGATTACATATAAATATTAACATAAACTTCATTTTTAAGCAACGATTATGTATATGTCATATTACTTAAAAAACAACATACGACTTTAAGCAGTTTAATCATTAAATTTGAATATTGCACAATTTTGTTCTGTTTTTTTGGCCTGATTGCGGGTCAAAGCGATTTGAATAAGTTAATATTTGTTGTGTTTTTTCTATTATAGTGTATTCGTCGGCTGGATTTATAAGAATATATCTTCAAGATATTTAAATTAGGTAAATGCTTTTAGTCTCCGTGCTGCTTTTGATATTAACAAACTATATCCAGTGAAAATTCATTTCATGTCGCTGATATCCGAACAAAATGACTATTTTTGAATTATATATTTATTTTGGAATATCGCCCTTCTCACCTCTCAGGCAAGCGCTAAAATCAGGTTTTATCGTTATTGGTACGACTATAGCGGTTCCTCTTTATAGCGCGCCGCATTGTAAGCTCCGTACGGGCGCGTTCTCCTGTCCCTTGCGGTGTGCAAAAACAGCCGTGCCAATCCCTCTCCCCCTACAGGTTGATTTCGACAACTGACAAAGTTGGCGGGCGCACGGTCTGAGACCTCTCCACAGTTGTCACTCTGTCTTGCCCAAACAACAAAAAGACCGCAGCAAACGCTGCGGTCTTTTTGGGGGAAGATTATATAAACAGAAATTACAGGGACAGCGTCTCTTTAACCTTTGCAATGATGTGCGCACCAATATCTCTGGAAGCATCAACCGACTGTGCGCCAATATGCGGAGAGACAAGGAAATTGTCCAGCTCAAACAGCGGAGAGTCAAAGCCTGCGCCCTCGGTCAGTCCGCCGTCGGCCAGCTCGTTCTCAAGAACGTCGCTGCCAAAGCCGCCAAGCTCACCGTTTTTAAGCGCTTCATAGGCATCCTTTTCGTTAACAATGCCGCCACGGCTCATGTTGAGCACCACTGCGTCCTTCTTCATAAAAGCAATCTGCTTCTTGGAAACCAAGTCGCGGGTCTCGGGCGTCAGCGGAACATGGATGGAGATAAAGTCCGAAACCTTCAGCAGTTCCTCAACTGCCATACCGGTGGTCTGCTCCTTCTCAAAATCTTCGGGCTTAAGGAACGGGTCATAGGCGACGGTCGTCATGCCAAACGCACGTCCAAGCTCTGCAACGCGACGGCCGATACGGCCAAAGCCGACAACGCCAAGCGTACGTCCACGCAGCTCGCGTCCCACAAACTTATACTTATCCCACTGCTTGAGAACCTTGACGTCGTGGTTAGCGGTCATGGTGTTGCGCGCCAGATCGAGCATTTTGGAAAGCGTCAGCTCTGCAACCGCATTGGCATTGAGGCCCGGCGCATTGAATACCTGCACACCCTTGGCCTTGGCAGTCTCCATATCAACATGGTTGAGACCCACCGAGCAAACGCCGATAACCTTCAAATTCTTGGCGGCATCCAGAATTTCTTTATTAATTGCAGGATCAACACGCATAATCAGGACATCGTAGTCGGGAATAAGTGCGGCAAGCTCCGCCTGAGTAGGCAGCATCTTGTGGTCTACCTGCATATGTTTTCCAAGTTCCTGCGCAATCGTCTCATGCACAGCGTCAATAATTAAGCACTTCATAATGGTTATTTCCTCCTGAAAAATTATTGGTATTGGTGCGACAATGTTTACATCATACCCCATTAGTTTTGATGCGTCAATAGCCTGTTTTACGCTTAATTAAGCCATTTTAGCAGCTTTGACCTGCTTGTTATTTAATAATCGAAGTTTTGACGGAGACATTTTTTTTGATTCATATTTCAGCATTTAAAATTAATTTTTTCATTAATTTTTGCATTAAATCCATAGATATAATTCATTTTTAAAAATGTAAAAAATTAAAAAATTTTAACCCTACACCGGCAGTTTTTAAAAGCTTACTGGTCCGCTCAATAAAAATCTGCAATTTATATTTGGAAAATCCTGCACGTAATTGCTAATAATAAAACGATATTCTGTGTTTTATCCACCGTGTACACGCACCTGGTTTACAGTCCCCATACGCATGCTCTTCCATTCTTCCGTAAAATATGGCATAATAATCAGTGATGCAACAGCTCGCTGTTTAATGCAGCTTAATGCTTTCAATACCTCATTTTAACCATTCGCCGACGCCCGTGGTCGAGTAGACCAATAATATCTTTGCCAAAGGAAGGACTACGCATGCTGCAATGCCTGTTTGTTTCGGCGCATCCCGCCGGGAACTGCCAGCTGATACTGGGAGAACGCTCCGCCGTCCTGCTGGACGGCACCGTCTCATTCTGTGCGCCGGAAACGGTGCAAAATATCACAGCTCATCTGGGGCGCAGGACGCTCGACGCCATTATTCTTTCTCATTCGCACTACGACCATGCGGCCGGGCTGCCCTGGCTGCGGCGCGCTTTTCCCACAACGCCGGTCTATGCGCATCCCTATGTACGGGAGGTATTCAAAAAGCCAACCGCGCTGGCGACCATCCACAAAATGTGTCAAAATGCACAGCGTCTTTATGGCGAGCGCTTTACGGGCGGCAGCTTTGACGATGCCGAGCTGCAAATTACCGCACCGCTTACCGACGGACAGGAATTCCCGTTTGACGACGGCGTATTCCGGATATTATTTACCCCGGGGCATACAAGAGATTCCATCTCGGTGGACTGGCCGGCCCACGGCATGGCCTGGCTGTGCGAAACGCTCGGTGTTCCCCGCCCCGACGGCCGCGTGCAGCCCTGCTTTTTAAGCAGCTACCGGGATGCGCTGTATTCGGCGGAGCGTATTGCCGCGCTGGGCGCGCGCCAATTTATTCTTTCGCATACGCAGACGCCGCTCTCGGCGGCGCAGAGCGCCGGATATCTGACGGCGTCACGGGCTGCCATGACGCAATCGGCCGAGCTGATTCGACGCTTGTTTGAAGATGGCCAGGACTATGACGGTATTTTTGAGGGCTATGCCGGGCAGTACTGGAGTGAACGCTACCGCCCCATATGGCCCTATGAGGCGTTTGCCATCAATACCGCGGCCGCTATCCGGGTGGTGCTGCGGGAGCTTTGCGGACAACAGCTTTAGCTGGTCGTCCGGATAGCTAAAAGCGGTATTTACCGTGCACAACGGCCGTCTTAACAGCAGCCCTTTAATGCATGCAGCGATAAAACAGCCGGAGCATATCCGGTGTGTCCCGCCTTATTGGGCGCGAAAATTATTTGCCGACTCAGTGCTTTTTTTGTGAATATTTTTTAAACCGTCGCTTTATGAAAAACCGGCGTAGCCTGCCCGCGCTGTTCAGTTCTTTACAGTAAATTCCCCCGGCAGAGAGCCGGGGGAATTCCAT
>JAEWYJ010000092.1 GCA_023395695.1 Bacillota bacterium
GCAGTGCAGGTCAATAAGCCCGGGCAGCAGATAGGCCCCTCTGGCGTCGATCACCTCATCCCCATTGGTCAATCCCCGCCCTATTTTGGCAATGACGCCGTTTTCAACCAAAAGGTCGGCGCTCTGCCGGCCGTCGGCATTGACAAGGACAGCGTTCTTAATCAGCATGCTCATCGGCCTTCCCTCCTTGTCATCATATAACGCAGCGCCATGCGCACCGCTACGCCGTTTGTAACCTGCTCGTTGATAAACGACTGGTCGGAATCGGCCACATAGCTTGAAATTTCAACGCCGCGGTTCATCGGCCCCGGGTGCATGACCAGCGCGTCGGGGCGCGCAAGCTGCATCATCTTGGGGTCTATGCCAAAATAGCGCGAATATTCACGCACCGAGGGGAACAGCCCTTTCTTCTGGCGCTCAAGCTGGATGCGCAATGCCATAACGACGTCGGCGTCCCGCACGGCGTCCTCGATGTGGTGGCAATACGCAACGCCGGGCAGCTCGCAGCCGGGCGCGGGCAGCAGCGTCGGCGGGCCGGCCAGCACGACCTTCGCTCCCATTTTAGTCATACCGTAGACGTTGGAGCGCGCGACCCGCGAATGCACGACATCGCCCACCACCGCGACTTTTAATCCCTCAAACCCGCCCTTTTTCTCGCGGATGGTCAGCATATCCAAAAGCGCCTGCGTCGGATGCTCATTGGTGCCGTCGCCCGCATTGATAACGGACGATTTGACGTGCTTGGCCATGATGAGCGGCGCGCCGCTCATCGGATGGCGCATAATGATAACGTCGGTGCCCATCATATCGATGGTCTTGGCCGTGTCGATGAGCGTCTCACCCTTTTTAACGCTGGAGGTAGAGGCTGAAATATTCGCGGCTACCGCCGACATATACTTGCTTGCCAGCTCAAAGGAAAGACGGGTTCTTGTGGAGTTCTCGTAAAAAAGCGTTACAATCGACTTGCCCTGCAAATGTGAGGTCTTTTTGGTCGGGCCGGTGACCACCTGCTTCATGGCTTCGGCCGTGTTTAAAATTTCGACAATCTCCTCGCGGCTGATATCCCGCAGCCCAAGCAGATCTTTTGTTTTTAATGCCATCTTTTCACCCTCTTTTGTTTAGTCCAGCGCTTCAATATATACGGCGCTTTCCCCGTCAAATTCGGGGACACAAACATGCACGACCTCATCATTGGCGGTCGGCAAATTCTTTCCAACAAAGTCCGCCCTGATGGGCAGCTCCCGGTGGCCTCTGTCCACCATGACCATCAGTTGAATGCATTTGGCACGCCCACTTTCCATGACAGCCTCTATAGCCGCACGGGCGGTACGCCCGGTGTAGAGCACATCGTCTACAAGTACAACCCGCTTGCCCGACACCATAAAGGGAATGTCGGTGCCGTTAATAACCGGGTGCTCGGCTAAAAGCGACAGGTCGTCCCGGTAGAAGGTAATGTCAAGCATCCCCACCGGCAGCTTGACCCCGTAATACTGCTCAACAAGCGCCGAAACTTTTTTAGCCAGCGGCACGCCGCGCCGCTGAATGCCGATAAGCACCACGTCGTCGGTACCCTTGTTGCGTTCAATAAGCTCGTGCGAAAGCCGCACGCAGGCACGGTTGATATCCGCTTCGTCCATAATATCCTTGCGCTTCATACAAATCTCCTCCTCTGTTAATCCCATGTGCGCCGCCTGCCGGCGCAGCCCGGCCTGCAGCGGCTTTAAAACAAAAACAAGCGTCCTGCCCACATATAATGCGGCAAGGCGCTTTTCAATATCGATATAAATATTGGTCATTAAAAGCAAGCCTTGCCGGCCTCACGGGACCGATTTAAAGGATGCTACGCAGCGAAACTCCCACTGCATAAGGAATTAAATTTTTATTAGTATAACACTCTGTGGCAGGATTGTCTATGTTCTCCCACGATTTTTTTAATAATTTTGTTTTTCGCTTATTTGTGACAACCAGTTTTGTATAGTGAAATTATAACCTTGTTTATAATTTATAAATTTTAATATTTGCATTCTATCTTTCATATTTCTGTTGATTTTTTGTGTCTGAAATGTTAAAGTAATATAGATGCAGCTATTATATGAAAGGAGATTTGAAAACAATGTCTGCAAAAAAGAAGCTCAATCTATCTGTTCAGATTCTTATCGGGCTCCTGGCCGGCGTCGCAGTCGGCCTGTGCATGCAAGGGGAGGGTGCGCGTCTCATTGCCAACAGCTGGATCAAGCCTGTGGGCACCCTCTTCCTGAACGCAATTAAAATGCTCATTGTTCCGCTTGTTTTCTCCTCGCTGATTGTCGGTACCTGCGGCCTGGGCGACGCTAAACGCGTAGGGCGCATCGGCGGCAAAACCATCGCGTATTATCTTGTCACAACCGCTCTGGCGGTAACGCTCGGCCTTATTGTGGGCAATATCGGGCGTGTAGGCGGCGGCTTTGTGCTGGCCGAAGGCCTGACCTATCAGGCTCAGGAGGCGCCTAACGTTGTTGATACCCTGCTCAATATTATTCCAGCCAACCCGCTTAAGGCGCTGGTGGACGGCAATATGCTGCAAATTATTGCCTTTGCGTTGTTTTTGGGCGGTTCCATCGTCATGGTGGGCGACCGTGCCAAGCCTGTCTCCAATTTCTTTGACGGTATGGCGGAGTGCATGTATGCAATGGTTGGCTTCATCATGAAATTCTCACCTATTGCCGTTTTTGCACTTATTGTGCCAATTGTCGCTGCAAACGGACCGGCGGTGCTGCTGCCGCTGCTCAGCGTCATCCTTGCGGTTTATATCGGGTGTATTTTACATATGGCCGTCGTCTATTCCTTTACGGTACGCACGTTTGCCAAAATCAGCCCGCTAACCTTCTTCAAAAAATGCTCCGAAGCAATGCTGTTCGCCTTTACCACGGCGTCCAGCTCGGCTACGCTGCCGTTTTCGATGATGGCGTCAGAAAGGCTTGGCGTTCCGATGCCCATCCGCAGCTTTGTGCTGCCGCTGGGTGCGACCATTAACATGGACGGAACCGCCATCTATCAAGGTATCTGCGCGTTGTTTATCGCCAACGTTTACGGCATCCCTCTGAGCATGGGCCAGCAGGTGACCATCATCCTGACCGCTACGCTGGCCTCAATTGGCACGGCGGGCGTACCGGGTGCAGGTGTTGTTATGCTCGGTCTGGTGCTGCAATCGGTCGGCCTGCCCCTTGAAGGCGTGGCGCTGATTGCCGGTATCGACCGCATACTGGATATGGCGCGAA
Organism: Bacillota bacterium; assembly: GCA_023395695.1. GTDB lineage: Bacteria > Bacillota > Clostridia > Oscillospirales > Ruminococcaceae > Yanshouia. Next base: position 3,258 of record JAEWYJ010000092.1, read on the forward strand.
CCACTGTCAATATCACGGGCGATATTGCCTGCTCGGTTGTTGTCGCCGCTTCCGAAAAGGAGCTGACTGCAACGCCCCTCTGACCCTGTTGAATAAGCAATCTCCTTCTCTTCTGCAAAAGCGGGCGAAATGCAATAATGCATTCCCCGCTTTTGTTTTGCAAGAACTTTGCAATTGTGCCCGGTTCGCGCTATACTGACGAGAGTGAGGGGAGCGTTTTTCTATGTGCAGGCCGGCCTTTGCTTATTTGCTTAAGTGCGCCGACGGCAGTCTTTACGCCGGGTGGACGTTTGACATAACCGCGCGCCTTTTTGCGCATAACAGCGGCGCGGGCGCCAAATATACCCGTGCGCGCAGACCGGTTACGCTGGCTTATCTTGAGCGTTGCGACGATAAGCGCACCGCTATGCAGCGCGAAGCGGCGCTCAAGCGCATGACACGCGCTCAAAAGCTTGCACTGGTTCATATAAATCGTCCGTTAAACGACGAATAAAGCAGAATAGGCCGCCGCTTTACACCCCTGTCATGGCCCCTATTTAAAACCTACACACAAACTGAATAAAATTTAAGCCGGCGACGCTTTTTACACGTCGCCGGCTTTTTTATTAAAAACTACATTAGCGCTTCGATTTCGCGCTCGGTTAAAACCGTAATGCCCTCATCTGCTAGCAAGCGGGCCAAAATACCGCTGCCGCCAACCAGTCTGCCGCTAAAGCTGCCATCGTAAATTTGATCCCGCCCGCAGGAGGGGCTTTTAGTCTTCAGCACCGCGGTGCGGCAACCCAAAAATCGCGCCAGTGCAAGCGTCTCTTGCGCACCCTTTTCATATGCGGCGGTAACGTCCGCGCCACTTTTGGTCATCACCCTGCCGTTGCGCAGTTCGGCAGGTTCACGCGGGGTGGGCAGGCCGCCGTAAATTTCGGGGCAAACCGGTATCAGGCCATGCATGGCTTTGAGCCGCTCCACGCCCGGCTGATAACAATTTGAGCCGTCATACCGGCAGTTTTGTCCCAGCAAACAGGCACTGACCAGAATATTCACCGTCTTTAACTCCTTTCGGCAAAATCAGGCGAGCCGTATCACAGCCCGATGAGGCTAAACAGCCCGTAAGAGGTCACACCCATAATCAACCCCGCCGCCGCGACGCCCGCCGCAATGGGCAAAAAGGCCCTGCGAACCCGCATCTGCAACAGCGTTGCAATCAGGCAGCCTGTCCATGCGCCGGTTCCCGGAGCCGGAATAGCCACGAACAAAAAAAGCGCGAAAAGCAGTGCGCGGTCAGCGCTCTGTGTTTTTTTAACCTTTTTATCGCCGATGTCCAGTATTTTCTGGAACAGCCGCCCTACCTTTGGCAACGTCGCGCCCCAATGCAAAATTTTGCCTGCAAATGGTATCAGAAACGGCACCGGCAACAGATTGTCGACAACGCACAAGGCATATACAAGCCAAAAAGGGTATCCCCACCCAATGCCGATCGGGATAGCCCCGCGCAGCTCGATAATGGGCACCATTGAAAGAAAAAACAAAAATAAAAGCTGTGTGGGCATGGGTTCTCTCCTTTAATGGGTGGTGCGCGGCGCGACAAAGCGCTCGAACAAGGCGACCGCGAGGCGCAGCACCGATTTAATGTTCATCAGAAGCATGAGCATAAACATGCCCGCCTGAATTAAAAAGCTATGCGGCGGCTGCCTGAGCAGCAAAGCACCCTGAACCATCATCAGCAGCATGCGCACAGCGGTGGTGAGGGGGTGCAGCTCCAACTGGACCAGCCGTTGAATATCTACCGCCCGGATAGCAAAGGCCAAAAGGTAGCTTAACAGCGTTGCAAATGCAGCCCCCATAACGCCATACTGGGGAATCAGCCAGAAATTCAGCCCGATATTCGCCACGGCGCCGACAAAAATAGCCAGCGGAACGGTGGCGTTTTTTTTGCTGACCATATAAAAGGAGCCCAGAAAGGTCACCAGCGAAGAAAACACCTCGGCCACTACCAAAAAAGGCACATACCGCCACGATTCAAAGTAAGCCGGGTCGTACATCACCCTGGTGATGGGCTGGATCAGCATGACGATACCGGAGGCGGCGCAGAACAGCAGCGTGCTGTAATAGTCATAGGTTTGGGAATAAAACCGGGCCGTACGCTTACCCTGCCCCGATTCATCCACGGCCGAAATCTGCCACGCCTGATAAAAAATAGCTGAAACAATGGTGAGCAGCGACGGGATTTTATGTGCGATGGCCAACATACCGGTAGGCGTGTCGCCACAGAACCAGGTGACCATATACCGGTCGGACATTCCGACAATCCACCAGAACATGGTCGTTGGAATAAGCGGCACCGAATAGCGCAGCATCTCGCGCCGAAGCGCCGGATTAGGATGTGTAAAATCGACATAGCGCTCCAGCCGTGCAACAATAAAAAGAAAAAATACCGAGATAATATTCGAGGCAATAATGGAAACGACGTAGCCGTACAGTCCCCATTTAAAAACAGTCAGGAATAGAATAGTGAAAGCAATGGTCGTAAAGGTAGCTAAAAAGCCGTCAAAAGCAAATAGCTTAACCAGCCCTATAGAACGGACAAACTGTGCGCAGACCGCCTTGAGCAGACCAAACAGCACATATACATAGATCAGCAGTGTGTAGGGCGCCAGCATATCAATCAGCAGCATAGCCGGCGCCAGCATGCAAAATACAATAAAGCCCGCCAGCACCGTTTTAAGGCCGATTAAAAAAACGTCCGCACGCCTGACCGAGCGATCCATCGCAAAGCGGATAATCGCCTCGTTAATCGAGAGCATGACAAACGGCATGAGCAGGTTGCTGGTGGTGGTGATGCGGTCGGCAATACCAAATTCGGCGGGGGTAAGCATGGCGGTATAGTACCGCAGCATGAAAAACACCAGCAGCTTGGAAGAAAAAGACCCGATTGCAAACACCAGCGTGTTGCCAACCAGCCTTTCATACCGTCCCAAAAGCGCCGCCCCCTTTTCGCTCAGATTGATGCACACTATATTATCCCATTTTATACAATAAAATTCAAGCAAAACAAAAGGCCGCGGGCACACGGATAGTTGATCCTGCGCACGCAGCCTTGGTAAAACAGAAGCGGTCTTCTATTTGCCGGTGACGTTGACGATTTCGCTGTCCTCTAAAAGCTTTGCCAGCTCCTGGACATAATAGCTGTCGGCCGAGTCCGGCTTCTCGCCCGAGTCGGCGGTAAGCGCATTATAGTCCTCGGTCATGGCAAGGTAGTAGCGGTCGCCAATCTCCTGCAGCCAGAGCGGGCGCTCCAGCACTTTAAAATAATCATCCACCGTCGCGCCAAAGCTGCCGCAAACCTTTTCCAGCTGCTGCATGGTTTTTTCGTCGGCGCGAATACCCGCGACATATTCGGTCAGAGTCGCTTCAAAATTCGTACGGTCAAACGCCGTATTGCGGCGCTCAAGCTCTCGCAGCGCCAGTTCGCCGGTCTGTATAAACGCGGCGGCATCAATACGGTTGGCAATTCCGGCGTAGTCCAAATAGCGGCTGACGGCCTCGGTGTAGGGAACCGGCTCACCGTCGAGCGTGACGAGTACCGAATTGTCATCAAACGAGAGGCGAGTCTCGTAATCGGCTGAATATTCCTGCAGCATAGCCATTGCGCGGTCATAAACGGCCTGCTCGCGGGCAGCCTGTTCGGCTTCTTCACTCGGCTCGGAGGAGGCGTCGTCGCCAGAAGCCGCCTCGGACGAGGCGGCCGGGGCGGGCTCGGATGCGGCGTCCTCTTTATCCAGCTCTTCAGAGGCGAGCTTCTGATAATGGTCGCCCAACAGCTGAATCAGGTATTGAGGGCGGAAGGAAAGCATCATCGTCTCGGTTACCTGCTCCTGCGTCATGCCGGTCTCATCACTGATCTGCTGCAGGCTCTCGGCAAACGAGGGCGCGTACATCATGGCGCTGAACAGCTGCTGCGACGCTACTGCCTTAAAGTCCTCCTCGCTAATCTCAATGCCCATATCGGCAAAATCTTTTTCAAGGGCCGCGCAAACGCCCATGTCCTGACGAGAAACCATACGGTTCATCTGCTCGTTAACGTCGAGATACAGCCGGTAATTCTCGTAGGTGATATCACCGCCGGGCGACGTAATCAGGACCATATCCGGGTCCGGGTTCACATAGGTGTAAGACGGAACATAGTCCGTCTGAGATGTGCCTGTATCGCCCTGCGAAGATGCCGCGCCACAGCCGGCCGCCAGCGAAAGACAGAGCACCAGCGCAATAAGCCTCTTTTTCATGTGCTTTTCCACCATTCTCCGCGCTTGAATGAACAGCGCCACATTTTGGTGCGCGGGAACAAAACGGGCATTGCTTTTTAGTATAGCACAATCGCATAGCATTGAAATGAAAAAAGTGTGAAAAATGCATTGAAAAATTCTGCTTGACTTCCCAACGATTATTTAATATATTAAAAAGACATGGTGGAGTAGTTTGCGCCGCATATTGGCGTGTCAAGTCAACATAATGATGCTATGAGCGTCTGGCTTGCATTAAAGAACGAGAACTGTGTGCAGTCCTGCCGGGCTGCACATGGTTTTATTTTTTATACAGACCAAGATTTTGAAAGGAAGAAGTACATGAGTTTAAATGAGGTATGTCTCATCGGCGTGGGACTCAGCATGGACGCGGTCGCGGTTTCAATGTCTTACGCTATGACGCATCACAAAAACATGCCGAAGCTTTTGGAAATGGTATGTCTGTTCGCCCTTTTTCAGGGCGTAATGCCACTGTCCGGCTATTGGGTAGGCGGCGTATTCTCAGAGGTTGTCGCCCGGTTGGGCGGCTTTCTGGCCCTGTTCATATTTGGGTTTATCGGCGGTAAAATGATCTATGGCGGGCTATGCATAGGGGACGAATGTCCCGTAAACCCGGTACTTACACACAAAATTTTGCTGCTCCAGGCCGTGGCCACCAGCATTGACGCGCTGGCTGTCGGGGTTGGGCTGCGCGCACAGCAGATTAATATTTTGCCGGCCAGTGCCACCATTGCCGTCACCACACTGCTCCTGACACTGGTCGCTATGCTTATAGGCTGGCATTTTGGCGACCTGTTGGGCAAAAAGGCCGAGGTGTTCGGCGGGCTGCTGCTGGTGCTTATTGGTATAAAAGCCGTGCTGTAAGCGTTTACAAGCGCCCTTGGCCGGCTTATACTAACTATAGTAATAATTAAGCAATAGCCAGCGCCGCCGGAGGTGCTTTAAAAACTGCTCCGGCGAACAACACGCTTGGGAGTGTAAAATGATGCTGAACAAAAATTTTACATGCTGCTTTACGGGGCACCGGCAGATTGCGTCCGGGCATGCGCAGGCGCTGCCCGCAGCAGTTGAGACCGGTATTCGCGCCCTGATTTCACAGGGCTATTTCATCTTTGTTGCAGGCGGCGCAATGGGCTTTGACACCCTCGCCGCCGAAACGGTGCTGGCGCTTAAAGCCGAATTTTCTCAGCTGAGGCTTGTCATTGTAGCCCCCTGCGCCGATCAGGCGGACGACTGGGCCGCAACAGACCGCCGGCGGTATGAGCGGCTGCGTCAGGCAGCGGATGATTATATTTGTCTCGAAGCGGCCTACACCCCTCATTGTATGCGCAAAAGAAACCGTTGTCTGGTTGAGATGAGCAGCGCCTGTCTGGCCTATTGCCTGCGCCCGCACACCGGCAGTGCGCAGACGGTCGCCTACGCCGGAACACAGGGGCTGGATATTATCGACGTCGTCTCGCTGCTTGGCTGTGCCACATGAAAACAGACCGCCAAAACGCATCTTTTTGCCGCAAAATATGGACAAACTCCGCGTGTTGTGCTATGATAACTTGCATGACTTGGGCATTCTGGCGAAGAAACAGAAGCTTCGCGGGGTGCCCGGTCGATTTTAATGTCTATCGATTTACTAACGGTGCAGACACTGTTGGCTAATGAAAAATTAAGAAAGGAATGACCGTCATGTTTTTTGAAAACCAATACCGCACCAGGACCTGTGCCGCCTTAAGCGAGGCCGACGTTAATAATAGTGTCAGAGTAGCGGGGTGGGTTGAGAATGTTCGCGACCATGGCGGCGTACTGTTTGTCGATTTGCGGGACCATTACGGCATGGTTCAGGTGGTCATCCATAATGACGCTATGCTTGCAGGCGTCATGAAGGAATGTGTGATCTCGGTCGAAGGCCCTGTGGTGCTGCGCGACCTCGAAACCGTCAACCCGAAGCTGGCGACCGGTACTATTGAGATAACGGCCCAATCGCTTGAGATTATTGGAAAATCGCAGGGCAATTTACCGTTTGAGGTGGGCAACTCCCCCGATATTAAGGAGGAGCTGCGTTTAAAGTATCGCTTTTTAGATCTGCGCAACCAGAAAATGCAGAATATGATTAAAACCCGCGCGCGCCTGCTCTCCTTTTTGCGTAACCGCATGACCGAGCTGGGGTTTACCGAGGTGCAGACGCCTATTCTGTCGGCGTCGTCGCCAGAGGGGGCCAGAGATTACCTGATCCCCGCCAGAAAGCACCCCGGTAAGTTTTATGCACTGCCACAGGCCCCGCAAATTTTTAAGCAGCTGCTTATGGTTTCGGGCCTTGATCGCTATTTCCAGATTGCGCCGTGCTTCCGCGACGAGGACGCCAGAGCCGACCGCTCGCCCGGCGAGTTTTATCAGCTCGATTTTGAAATGGCGTTCGCCACGCAGGAGGAAGTGCTTACCGTCGCTGAAACGGTGCTGTACGATGTGTTCAAGACCTTTTCGGATAAACCGGTGACGCCGCCCGCCTTTCCGCGCATCACCTATAGCGACGCCATGCTGCGCTATGGCTCAGATAAGCCCGACCTGCGAAACCCGCTGGAAGTTATTGATGTTACCGATATTTTTGCGCTTTGCAGCTTTGCGCCGTTTCAGAAAAGCACGGTGCGCGCCATCCGCGTGCCGGGCTGCGGCAGCCAGCCGAGAAGCTTTTTTGAGCAAATGCTCGAATTCGCCACCTCGATTGGCATGAAGGGCTTAGGCTACGTCAAAGCGGCCGATGATATGGCGCTTTTAGGGCCGATTGACAAATTCGTACCGGCCGAGCAGAAAAAATTACTGATTGAGCGCAGCGGCCTTGAGCCCAACGACGTGTTGTATTTTATTTCGGACAAAACCGAGCTTTCTACCGCCAAGCTGGCCGGACAGATCAGAACCGAGCTGGGGCGCCGTCTGGAGCTGCTCTCGGACGATTTTAAAATGTGCTTTATCGTTGACTTTCCCATGTATGAGCGTGACGACGTCACCCACAAGATCGGCTTTACACATAACCCCTTCTCGATGCCGCAGGGCGGTCTCGACGCGCTGAACACCAAGGACCCGCTCGATATTCTCGCTTGGCAGTACGACATTGTCTGCAACGGCGTTGAGCTTTCTTCGGGTGCGGTGCGCAACCATGACCGCGAAACTATGGTGCGGGCGTTTGAGATTGCCGGCTACGGCGAGGAGACGGTCAAAGAGAAGTTTGGATCGCTTTATAACGCCTTTGCCTACGGCGCACCGCCCCATGCAGGCATGGCGCCGGGCGTTGACCGCATGCTGATGCTGCTGATGAACGAAAACTCAATCCGCGAGGTAATCGCCTTCCCGATGACGGCCAACGCCGAAGATCTTATGATGGGCGCGCCGACCCCTGTCACTGAAAAGCAGCTTAGAGAAGCGCATATTAAGGTCAGGTAATTATACAAATCGCAAAACCCCGCTCGGATTATACAATCTGAGCGGGGTTTCTGTCGCGTATAGACAAGCAGCGTAAAACATGCCGGTCAGAATCCTCGGTGCTGGCCTGCGGCTATTCGCCTATGATGTGCCGCGCACTTTCGTAATCCTTTTTATGCACATAGAAAATATACAGATATTGATAGTCAGAATTTATGCCCGCGCTGCCGGTGCGGGCCCGGACGTCGGCGCGGGTAAGCGAATCGTCCTGCCCACGGGTTTTAAGCCGGTAATCAATGCCGTTTGCAGCCAGCAGTGTGCGTATTTCGCCCTGCCGCTTCATACTGTGGGTCACAGTCAGCTCACGGCGGTTAAACGGTGTCATCATAGCTGCTCTCCTTTACTGTCAACCGTTTCAAGGTAGGCTGCACGCCCACTTGCATACAGGTTGCCGCCATAGCAGTCCAGCACCACAACAGCAGGAAAATTTACCACCTCAAGCCGGTGGATGGCCTCGGAATCCAGATCAGGATAAGCGATGACCTCGCAGGCGGTCACGGCGGAGGCCAGCAGCGCGCCCGCGCCCCCTATTGCGGCCAAATAAACGCCGTTGTTACGCTTTATGGCCTCCGTCACTTCAATCGAGCGCAGGCCCTTGCCAATCATGCCGCGCAGGCCGGCTTGCTGCATCAGACGCGGCGCGTAAGCATCCATACGGTAGCTGGTTGTCGGCCCAGCCGAGCCGATGACGCCGCCCGGTCTGGTGGGGGTGGGGCCAACGTAATAAATAATCTGCTCGCTTAAATCGCAGGGCAGCGGGTCACCCTTGTCCAGCAGCGCCA